>DAOVBC010000008.1 GCA_030670715.1 Deltaproteobacteria bacterium
CGCCCAGTTATAGATCCGGGCTCCGGCTGTCAACGGAATGTCAAAAAGCCAGGGCTCGGTGAAACTCAAAGTGAACTTGGTGGTTTTGCTGCCTATCTCACCCCTTAAATCCAGGATCTGCCCTCGGCCGAAGAGATTACGCTGGGAAACTGAACCCATTATAAATACTTTTTCGGTATTGCTGTAGCCGCCCCCGAAACTGAATTGACCGGTGGATTTTTCTTCAACATCTATTTTCAAGACCATCTTGTCGTCGGCGCTGCCCTTGACGGTATCCACCTTGATGTCCTTGAAATAATCCAGTCGGTAAAGTTTGCGGATGCTGCGTTTCAGCTTCGCGCCGCTAAATTGATCCTGTTCGTATACCTCAAGCTGTCTGCGGATGACTTTGTCACGGGTTTTGGTGTTGCCGCTGATAATAATTTCTTCAAAATAGACCTGCTGCCCTTTTTTGATCTTATACGTGATATTGACCACCAGTTGCTCAGGATCTTCGTCAATGCGCGGTGCGATATCAGAATATGCATATCCTTCGTCGGCATACAAATCGTTCAGCCGGAGTAAATCTTTGCGAAGTACGGTTCGGTTGTAATACTCCTCGCCGGACAGGAGGATTTCGTTTATCAGCATCTCTTTGGAAAATATCAGGTCACCCGCGATATCAACTTTACCGACTCTGTACCGGGGTCCCTCCTGAATTTTAATGCTGATATTTATCTCGTCTTCCTTGAATTCGATCTGCGGTTCCCCAACCTTGGCCCGGATAAATCCATTATTGTGATAAAACGCTTCAAGAGCACCGGCATCCTGATTTAAGTCTTCCTTACTGAGTTCACCGGATTGTGTAATAAAGGATAAAAAACCTTTTTCAGAAGTTTTTATCACCTTCTTCAACTTCTTGTCGGCAAAGGACTGGTTGCCGGCGAAAGAAATGTGTTTGATAAGAACCTTGTTCCCCTTATCGATGACAAATTCCAGATCGGCCTGATTGTTAGCTTTTTCTATTGTTTTATACTTTACCTGGACATTATGATAATTCTTCTCTTTATAAAGCTCTTCAATTCGCTGAATGTTATTCTGGATAATATGGATATTCAATATCGAACCGGTTTTGATGGTCAGGTTCTCTTTTATTTCTTCCTCATCATAGGTCGGCCCGGCGCCTTTAACGGTAATCCGGCGGATGGTCGGCTTTTCCTTCACTTTAAAAAAAATTAGTTTACCCCCCGGAACCTCTTCGGATTCGATACGTACATCGTCAAAGTAACCCATTGAAAAAACCGACTTAAGATCTTCGGAAAGGTTTTTGGCAGAATAAATGTCACCAGCCTTTGTTTTAATCAGTTTCTTTATCGCATCGACCTCAATGCGCTGGTTATCCTGGATATGGATTTCTACAATTTTTACCAGTTCGAAGAGCACCAGCACCATATCACCGGCCAATTCCTGCACCTTGGCCGGCAGGTTTTCCAGCCCCTTTCCTTCGCTTGAGAAAACGCTGGGGGGGTTACCTCCAAAAACCTCCAGCAACCTGGCATCCAGGCTGAAATGGCGGCCGAACCAGGTCATACTTCCCCAAACGACAAAATCCGCCCCGCTGTGCATACCTGCTCGCCGGGCATCTTCTTCACTTACGTCAAAATCTTTGATAGGGGGGGTGTACTGCGCCGGAAAATCAAGGATCACAGCTCCTTCCGGCTTGAGATGTCTTCCGAGGGCTTTTGGAATGTCCGTCTGCAAATACATCAGGTCTTCGGCGGCGTTGATCTCAAAGGGCAATATGAGAACATTTACAGACCTTTTTGCCGCATGAACGGTGTTCGGCAAAAAACACAGGACCACAACAATAATCGGGCACAGACGTTTGAGCATAGAGAATAACAGTACGATCACAGCACAAAATAAATCTATTCGAATTAATCCGTTTCCACCAGCTGACCGTCAACGATCGTTACCCGACGCGACAAGAACGATGCAAGCTTTAAGTTGTGGGTCACTACCACCAGGGTCATGTGCAGCTCTCGATTCAACTCCAGCAATAAACCATGGATCTGCTCACTGTTGTCCTGATCAAGATTGCCGGTCGGCTCATCTGCCAGCAGCAAAGCAGGTTTGAGAACCAGCGCCCTGGCCAGAGCGACCCGTTGCTGCTCACCTCCTGAAAGTTTACCGACCCGGTGACCCATTCTGTCCTTGAGTCCTACGCGAACGAGTATTTCTTCGGTGGTTTCCCTGGCAACTTTTTTGCTTGTTCCCTTTATCAACACCGGCATCATTGCATTTTCAAGGGCGGTGAATTCCGACAAGAGGTGATGAAACTGGAAAACGAATCCGACTGTTTCATTTCGGAAATGGGCCAGCTTGCGATTATCATAATCAAAAACGTTCTCCCCCTTAAAGAAAAGACTGCCGCTGTCAGGCCGGTCGAGGGTTCCAAGTATGTGCAGAAGTGTTGATTTTCCGATTCCGGAGGCGCCCACCACCGCCAGGGTTTCGCCGGCGATGATGTCAAAGTTAACCCCTTTTAATATCTCAATCCGGGTACCGCTGTTATTGAAACCCTTGTATAATTCTTTTATCTCAACCAGCGGATCGGTTGCTGCCGGCGGCTGACCTTCGTCTGTAACCTTACCGTGATTAGCCATAACGAATCGCCTCAACAGGGTCGAGCTTGGACGCCTGGCGCGCCGGGTAAAGGGTGGCTAAAAAACATATTATCAGTGCAGCGGTTACAATGATGAAAACATCCAAGAACTCCAGCCGAACCGGAAGTTTGGTGGTAAAATAATAAATATCTCCCGTAAGCTCGACAATACTGTACCGCTTGAGGATCGAACAGAGCAGCACACCGCAGCAAACACCAAGGCCCGTGCCGACAAAGCCGATAACCATGCCTTTAAATACAAAAATCTTTCGGATTTGTGGATTCGTCGCCCCCATGGCCTTTAAAATCGCAATATCGCGGGTTTTGCCCATCACCATCATAATCAGAGTGCTGGCGATGTTAAAGGCCGCAACCAGGATAATGAGGGCCAGAATAATGAACATGGCGGTTTTTTCGAGCTTCAGTGCCGCGAATAAATTTTTATTTTTGCGCATCCAGTCCCAGGCCCAGTAGGGAAATCCCAGTCCGGAGACGATTTCCCGGGCAATTTTATCGGCCCGGTAAATGTCGTTAACCCGCACTTCCACTCCTGAGACCGCATCTCCCATACGCAGCAATTTTTGAGCATCCTTCATGTGAATGTAGGCAAAGGAGCCATCAAAGTCGTACATACCGGATTCAAAATAGCCGGTGACCTGGAACTGCTTCATCGCCGGGAT
Source organism: Deltaproteobacteria bacterium (assembly GCA_030670715.1). Taxonomy (GTDB): domain Bacteria; phylum Desulfobacterota; class Desulfobacteria; order Desulfobacterales; family SG8-13; genus DAOVBC01. The sequence goes on from DAOVBC010000008.1 coordinate 3,325, forward strand.
GTGTCCGACGGGAGATAGCATGCCACGGGGAGAAATCAAATAAATCATCTCACCTTTGACGACCCCCAGACTTTTGGCCAACTCTTTGCCCAAAACAATTCCAGGTGCCGAGGCAAACCGGTCTTTTCCCGCTTGAACAGAAAGGGGAGATCCGGCCGACAGGGAAATATTTTTAAGTGTTTCGATCACCTTCCCGGCGGTTTGCGGGTCGATGCCGCGCAGAACTGCCCCTGACACGCCATGGGATGATCGGAGCATCACCTGATGATATACTACCGGAGAAGCGGCTTCGACGCCTTCAACCGTTTCAAGATATTTAAGAACACGATCGTAATCGTTAAAGGAATCGCCATGGCGCATGACCACCACATGCGCCTGCCCGCCCAGAATACGGGACTTAAGATCGGACTCAAAACCGGCCATCACCGCAATAACCACCATCAGGGCCATGACACCTACCATCACCCCGGCTGTGGAAAGAATGGTAATAAGGGAGATGAATGCCTGTTTTTGACGGGCTCTCAGATAACGGCGGCCGATAAAATATTCAAAAGACATGACGGCTACCCCTTCCCCCTTTCAACTGGTTTCATATGCGGAAATAAAATGACCTCACGGATGGACGGCGAATCGGTCAACAGCATCACCATTCGATCAATCCCGATTCCTTCCCCGGCAGTGGGCGGCATACCGTACTCCAGCGCTTCAATATAATCCTCATCCATGAAGTGGGCTTCCTCATCACCTTCTTCGCGGCTGGCAACCTGCTGGAGAAATCGATCCTTCTGATCCGCCGGATCATTCAACTCTGAAAACCCATTCGCAATTTCACGTCCGGCGATGAAAAGTTCAAACCGATCCGTCAGGGTTGAATCTGTGTTGCTTCTTCGAGACAGCGGAGACACTTCAGCCGGGTAGCCGGTGATAAAGGTGGGCTGTATGAGATGTGGTTCCACAAGAATATCAAATAGTTTAGTTATCACTTTCCCGAGTCGGCCGGTCTTGGTGATCTGGATGTTATTTTTCGAGGCAAATTTTAGCAACCCCTTGCGATCGTTCAGAAGCGACGAGTCGATACCGCCGATTTTCTCCAAAGCGTCCTGAAGGGTCATCCGTTGCCACTTGCCGCCCAGCTCAATGTCGTCTCCCTGGTAGCGGATCGAAGTTGACCCGCAAATCACGGAGGCGACCTCAGCAACCAGATTCTCTGTGAGCACCATCAAGTCTTCATAGGTGGCGTAGGCCTGATAAAACTCGAGCATCGTAAATTCGGGGTTGTGCTGGGTTGAAACGCCCTCATTTCTAAAATTTCGATTAATTTCAAATACGCGCTCAAATCCGCCCACAACCAGGCGCTTTAAATACAGTTCCGGCGCAATCCGCAAAAACAGATTCATTCCCAGCGCATTGTGGTAAGTTTTAAACGGGGCTGCTTCGGCACCGCCCGGTATCGGCTGCATCATGGGGGTTTCAACTTCCAGAAAATCGCGTTTCAGGAAAAAATCTCGAATCGCCTGAACAACCCGGGAGCGACGGATAAAAATGTCCCGGACATCCGAATTCATGATTAAATCAATATAGCGCTGGCGATACCGTTTTTCAGGATCCTTCAGCCCGTGGAACTTTTCAGGAAGAGGTCTAATAGCCTTGCAGAGCAGCTGAAATTCATTCGCCAGGATCGTCCATTCACCGGTTTTGGTTTTAAAAATTCCCCCGACCAGCCCGACAAAATCGCCGATATCGAGCTGCTTGAAGAGATCGTAGGCCTCATTTCCGACACGATCTTTGCGAATGTATGCCTGCAACTGGCCGGTATAGTCCCTGAACCGGATAAATGCGGTTTTGCCGAACCGATTGATGGCCATAATGCGGCCGGCAGTGACAAAAACCGGATCGGACTCACCGATGGGAAGTTCGGTGTCGGCCACACACTGCTTGATGTCGGATACATTATGTAACACCTTAAAATTATTTGGATATAAATCAATATCCCGCTGTTGAAGATCGCTGATTTTCTGGCGACGTTTTTCGAGAAGATCGCTAATTTTTTCCGATTCCATTCAAAACCTGTTCCTGGTGATATGTTCGGGTTAGACACCCTTTGATATGTCCTGTCGCTTCACCGTCGGCGGCCCGGCAATGATCGCTTCTTCGGCAATCGTTTAAAACGCTCTTAAAAAAAGCGTAAGAGCGTAAGTTGGAATCGCTAACCTATTTACAGTGAAGTGTCAAGATTAAGTTGGCGGGACAGTTTGCATGAGATTCAGGGTAAACGTTGTTCCGGTGCCGTCCTTGCTCTTTACATCAAGCCGGCCATCATATGATTCAAGGATACTGTGAACAATCGACAAGCCTAAACCTGTGCCGTTTTGCTTGGTGGTAAAAAACGGGTCAAAAATCGATTTCATGGTCTCGTTCGACATGCCGCAACCGTTGTCGGTAATTTCGATCAGGGCGTGATGGTTTTTTAGTGAATGCAGTTTAATGTCGATGGACCCCTCTACATCAATCGCTTCTGCAGCGTTCAGAAGCAGATTCCACAACACCTGGCGAAAGTGGATCGGATCCATCGCTATAAACAAATTCCGGGAGATATCTGTGTGAATCGAAATTCTATCCTGGCAGCTGCCGTCTTTTTCAAAAAGTTCGACTGTTTCAAGAATTGCCTTATCCAATTCGATGTTTTCAACCCTGCCTGCCGGTGGTCTTGCAAATAGTAAAAAATTGTTCGCCAGTGAACTGAGTCGATCCGCTTCACGCAGCACGATTTGCATGAGTCTTGCGTGATCCGCATCAAGTTCGACACCATCTTTTAATATTTGAATGGAACCGGACAGCGAAGCAAGCGGATTCTTGATCTCATGCGCCAGTCCGGCAGCCATTTCTCCAATTGCCGCCATCTTTTCGACGCGCTTGACATGATCCTCCATGGCCCAGAGTTCTATTTTGGTCTTCCGGGTCTGCTCAGCCAGCAGGCTGCTGAGAAAAGCCACGGCAAAGCACCCGAAGGTGGTAATCAAAACTTTGTAAAGCACCTGTGTCCAGGCGATATGGATAAATGCCGGCCCCTCCTCCAGCGCAAAGGGCGTAAATAAACCGGAATATTCGAACACCAACAGCAGCGCATACTGACAACTGCACAGCAGGGCAATGACGATGCTCCCTTTTCTGGCCAGTAGAATGCTGGAGTAAATGATAACAACCAGATAGAGAAAAGAAAAAATACTCGAAAAATTTCCGGTTACAAAAACCACCAGCGAAACAATGAGCGTATCGCCCCCGATCTGGATATAGGCGAAACGCAGAACGTGGCTGACACGGTTCAATGCTACCGTGTAAATAAAGGACAGGAAAAAAATGCTGATAATCAGTCCGTAAAGCACCAGCAGTGCAGGGGCCAGAGGGGGAACAGCCTCACTTAGCTGCAGGATGACGGTCGAACCGAGCAGCAAAGTGGTAAACAACACCCGGGCGAACATTAACCATTTCAGCTTGAGATACAGATCACTGTCGGATGGTGAAGGGGAACCGCGCATAGCTCGACTTTTTTCTATGAGTTAGATGGAAAATATTTTGTGTTTTGGGGAGGTTTTGAAACGACTTCGTGTAAAACAGTATCATCCCCCGATGGCGCCGGCCATTTTGAAAATCGGCAAATACATGGCAATCACCAACCCACCGATGGTTACACCCAGAAATACCAGCATGAACGGTTCGATCAAAGCGGTCAGATTCTCCACGGCCTGATCCACTTCTTCGTCATAAAAAACCGCTATCTTCTCCAGCATCGAATCAAGGGCACCGGTCGATTCACCGACCGCGATCATCTGGCACACCATCGCCGGGAAGACACCACTCTCAGAAAGGGGATCGGCCATTGTCCGTCCCTCAGAAATATCCGACCTGACGCTGTAAATTGCCTTTTCAATGGTCTTGTTTCCGGCGGTTTTGGCAACGATATCCAGCGCTTCCAGGATGGCGACCCCGCTGGAGAGCATGGTACTCATGGTCCGGGTGAATTTGGCCACCGCCACTTTACGAATGAGTGTGCCGAATACGGGCAACTTCAAGATCGCTTCATCTACCAGTTCGCGTCCCTTTTCGGTCTTATGCATCCTGGCGAATGCAAATATGAAAAGGATAAGCCCGATGATCAGGTAAATAATATTTCTTTTGGTAAAATTACTTCCATCAATGACCATCTGGGTAAACGCAGGGAGCTGACTGCCGAAGTCTGCAAACATTTCCTGGAAAACAGGAATGACGAATACCAGGATAACAATAAGAACAATTCCGGCGATGATCAGAGTAACAATCGGATAGGTCATGGCGCCTTTTACTTGAGACTTTAACCTGGCAGCCTTTTCCATGTATGTTGAAAGGCGCCTGAGAATGGTATCGAGAATACCACCGGCTTCACCGGCGGCAATCATGTTGACAAACAGGTCATCGAAATGTTTGGGGAATTTTTTCAATGATTCAGCAAGGGTCGCGCCGCTTTCCACGGTTTCCTTGATACTCTTCAGCATTACCTTAAAGGTGGCGTTTGTCTGTTGCGAGTAGAGGATGTCCAGGCACTGGATAATGGGCAGACCGGCATCGATCATTGTTGAAAACTGCCTGGCAAACAGGATGATATCATGTTGTTTTACTTTGGGCTGCAGAAAAGAAACATTCGCAAATAGATCTTTTGGTTTAGGTTTTATCTTTGTCGGTTCAATCTTGACACGTCGCAGATATGCGCGAACAGCATCTACGGATGGTGCTTCGTACTCACCTTTCTTTTTGTCACCCCGAGCATTCTGTCCCCGCCATAAATAGACCGGCATGTTTTTCCCCCTTTACATGATAAGATAGAACGGGCTTAATTCGTTGTCCAAACAGTGAACAGGCCCGGTTTACCTTTATTGCTTCCTATTGCAACGGTATCGATATGAAGGCCTTTCGTATGATCCTTTTGCACATAAAAGCATCGTCGCCGACACACAATAGGCCGCGGCACAAATTACGATGAGTGGGCAGAATTTCGCCCGTATTCGTGGCCGGGCCTATCCATAAACTTGTTTCAAGTTAGGGGCCTCGCCCCAATTGGAATACTGGAATACCTGTATCAAATCTGAGATTTTGAAATCAATTCTGAAATTCGGCCCTGTAGAGAAGCCGCAAGCCAAATCCACTCCGGTAACCTTGCAGTCTGCGTTCCAGCTTTGGAGTGATCCGGCAAAAGCCAACAGCAACGGGTTTTTGGACAGATTACATTGTAGCATAACGTAGGATAAACAACAATAGAATTTGAAATGATTGCAAACCGCTTGATAAACCAATCTATATGTGCGAATTTAAAGGTTATGGCGCACACGGCACCTGATTTCAATTGAATGCCGCCAGGCATGTCGGGAGCGGGCTCGAAAACGAGTCCATAAAATGTGCGTTCAATTCTGATGTATTGGACTAAAACAACTCTGTTTACAACCAGGATAGGCACGTGACAACCGCAAAGGACATTCGTCAAACGGGTCTTACCGTTATCACAACCCATATCAATGCCGACTTCGATGCTGTAGCTTCCATGCTCGCTGCTCAGAAGCTCTATCCCGATGCTATTGTGGTGTTTCCGGGGTCGCAGGAGAAGAATCTGAGAAATTTTTTCGTAAACTCGATGGCTTACCTTTTCAACATGGCTGAAATTAAAGACATCGATTTTTCGAATATCCGACGTCTGGTTCTGGTGGATACGCGCCAACCACACCGTATCGGCAAACTTGCCGACCTGCTCAATCAAAAAGACATTGACATCCACACCTATGATCATCACCCCGCCAAAGCCAACGATGTCAAGGGGAATTATGAAGTCGTTCGACTGACAGGGGCAACCGTAACGATTCTGACCGACATCATCAGGCGAAAAAGGATCAAAATTACCCCCGACGAGGCAACAATAATGTGCCTGGGCATATATGAGGACACAGGCTCGTTCACTTTTTCGTCCACCACAGAGGATGATTTTAAAGCCGCTGCCTTTTTGCTTTCCAAGGGGGCAAATTTGAATATCGTCTCGAACCTGATTTCCAGAGAGATCAGCCCGGAACAGGTTGGCCTTTTGAATGACATGATTCAGGCATCCACCCGTTACAATATCACCGGAATTGAAGTGCTCGTCACCAGTGTAACAACGGATAAATATGTACCCGATTTTGCTTTTCTGGTTCACAAGATGATAAAAATGGAAGAAAGGGATGCCGTTTTTGCTGTTGCCCGCATGGAAAACAAAATTTACGTTGTCGCCCGCAGTAGAATCGGGGAAGTCGATGCCGGAACCATCCTTGAGGAACTCGGCGGCGGCGGACACTCCTATGCGGCTGCCGCCACGGTCAAAGGCAAAACGCTGGCCCAGGTGGAGCATGTGTTAGTGGATCTTCTCTATAAACACATTCGCTCCCGGCGACTGGCGAAAGACTTGATGTCATCGCCTCCGATCACTGTTCCCGCAAGCATTTCCTGCAGGCAGGCCAGTGAACTTCTTACCCGTTACAATATCAATGCGCTGCTGGTGAAACATGCGACCGGGGACGCACAGGATAACGGCCGGCTTGCAGGTTTTATTACCCGTCAGGTCATTGAAAAAGCACTCTACCATCACCTGGATCATGTTCCCGTAAAAGAATATATGACGACTGAAATGGCGACAGTAGGTTCTGAATCGGATCTTGCGGAAATCCAGGAAAAAATAATTGAACACAAACAGCGAATTCTGCCGGTGGTCGATCAGGATGATGTTCTGGGTGTCATCACCCGGACCGATTTGTTGAATATTCTGGTGCGAAAACAGCATCCGCAAAACGCTGTTACACCGGACCCATCACGAGTACAGGTGAATGCACGAACCCGGAACATCTTTAAATTCATGAAAGAACGTCTTTCACCACGAATCGTGCAGATGCTGAGTGCCATCGGCAAGGTGGCTGACGGCATCGGCTGCCCGGCTTTTGTGGTCGGTGGCTTCGTACGGGATTTATTTTTATACCGGACCAATGAAGACATCGATATTGTTATTGAGGGAGACGGTATCGCCTTTGCGCGGAAATTCGCAAAATTGGAGGGCGCGCGGATACATGCTTATGCCAAATTCGGCACCGCGGTTATCATTTTCCCCGACGGCTTTAAAATTGATGTGGCATCGGCCAGAATGGAATATTACAAGTTTCCGGCCGCATTGCCGATTGTAGAAATGAGTTCAATTAAGCTGGATCTTTTCAGACGGGATTTTACCATCAACACGCTTGCCATCCGTTTAAATGCTCGAAAATTTGGAACACTGATCGACTTTTTCTCGGCGCAGAGGGACATCAAGGAAAAAAGTATTCGCGTTTTGCATAACTTAAGTTTCGTAGAAGATCCCTCAAGGGTATTCCGGGCCATCCGGTTCGAACAGCGTTTCGGTTTTTCGATCGGCAAATTGACGTCGGGATTGATTGTAAATGCCGTCAAAATGGATTTTTTTAAACGCTTGAGCGGTAAAAGGGTTTTTGCCGAACTGCGTCACATATTGGAAGAAGACAATCCCACACCCGCCATGATCCGGCTGCACGAATACAATCTGTTAAAGGTGGTGCACCCTTCGATTGCTCTGGATAAAGAACTGATATCATTATTTAATTCTGTGAAAAAGGTGTTATCCTGGTATGATTTGCTTTTTCTGGAAGAATCTTATATGAAGTGGGCCGTTTATTTCCTGGCGCTCACCCGTCACTGTGACCGGGAAACGGCCGAAGGGATCTGCAGCCGATTTGAACTGACACCCCGGCACCAAAAAATATTCTGCAACGAGCGTTTCGCTGCCGACAGGTGCCTTACCGGGCTGGAACGGAACCCGGCGGTGAAAAACAGTAAGCTTTACAATGAACTTACCGGCTATAAAACCGAATTGGTCCTGTACATGATGGCGGCCACAGACCAGGAACGGGTGAAACGGTCTATATCGCAATACATTACAGGTCTGAGATATGTTCACATTGCTTTAAAGGGCAAAGACCTGAAGAAAATGGGGCTGGCGCCCGGTCCCATCTATCGGGAGATTTTGCAGGCCGTTTTGGAAGCGAAATTAAACGGCCGGCTGAAAACGAAAAATGATGAAATTCTTTTTGCACGGCGATTTGCAGGCCATGCTCAGGAGTAGTAAATGACGGAAAAAAAACGCATACTTAGCGGCATGCGTCCCACAGGCCCCCTTCACCTGGGAAACTTTCTGGGAGCACTTTCGAACTGGGTGGAAATGCAGGACAGTTACGATTGTTTCTTTTTTATCGCTGACTGGCATGCATTGACCAGCGACTATGAAAATACTGATTTTATATCAAAATTTATAAAAGAAATGATGATCGACTGGCTGAGTGTCGGACTGACACCGAAAAAAAGTACGCTCTTTGTCCAGTCTCTGGTGAAAGAAACCGCCGAGTTATATCTGCTGCTATCCATGATAACACCGGTTCCGTGGCTTGAGCGGAATCCGACATACAAGGACCAGATCGTCCAGCTGAACAACAAAGATCTATCGACATTTGGCTTTCTGGGCTATCCGGTGCTGCAGGCCGCCGATATTATCATGTATAAGGCCAACGGTGTCCCGGTCGGCGTTGATCAGGTGCCGCACGTTGAAATCACCCGGGAAATCGCGCGACGATTCAACTACCTGTATGGTGATGTCTTCCCCGAACCTGAGGCCATTCTGACCGAAACACCCAAAATACTGGGCATCGATCGGCGCAAAATGAGTAAAAGTTACGATAATGCCATCTTTATGTCCGACAGTCCCGACGAAATATCAACCAAGGTGGCCCGGATGATCACTGATCCCCAGCGTGCCCGGCGCAGCGATCCGGGTAACCCGGATGTTTGCAACGTGTTTAGTTTTCATAAACTCTACACCGATCCGGATACGGTCGCTGAAATCGACAGCCAGTGCCGCACTGCTAAAATCGGATGTGTTGAATGTAAAAAGATTATGGCCCGGAATCTGATCAAGGCGCTGGAACCGGTTCGTGAAAAACGGCAGTATTACGAAGCCCGGATGGATCTGGTGGAGGATATCATTCGTGAAGGCAGCAACGGCGCCCGCGCTGTGGCACAGAAAACCATGGAAGAAGTCAGAGCCGCGGTCAAAATCTAAGTAACCGTTCACGAGTTCAGAGGTTCAGAGGTTGAATCCAGCGCAAAGAATGCAGAACGTTGAACCTTTGAACGCATACCAATCTAACGCTATGGAAGAAAACTCATACCGGGTAAAAGTGACCGATATATTTGAAGGCCCCATGGACCTTCTGGTTCACCTAATTAAAAAAAATGAAGTGGATATCTATGATATTCCCATTGCCCTGGTTACCGAACAGTTTCTGGCTTATCTTGAATGGATGAAGTCCATGAATATTGATTTTGCCGGTGACTTTCTGGTAATGGCTTCCACCTTGACTCAGATAAAATCCCGGATGCTCCTGCCCACTGCAGAGAACGAAATCGAAGAAGAAGATCCCCGCATGGAAATTGTCCGCCCCCTGACGGAATACCTTCAACTCAAATCTGCCGCTGAAGAGCTGGCCCGTCGGGACCTGCTGGGAGAGAATACTTTTATCAGACAGCCGGGGGATGCCCTGCAGTTGGTGGACCGGGAAGATGACCTGATGAAAATCGGCCTGTTTGAGCTTATTGACGCTTTTCAGCAGATACTGAAAAATATATCCCCGGATGACCGGCTGGACCTGACAGCCGATCGTATTTCTGTCAACGATAGAATATCCGAGCTGGTGGATATTTTTGAAAGAAAAAAATCGGTGACATTTGATGAGTTGTTCTCAGACAGTCCCGACAAGAGTGAAGTCATCGTCACGTTTTTGGCAATACTGGAAATGGTTAAACTTTATCTGGTCCGGCTGGCACAGCACAGCCAGACCGGAGTGATCAGATTGTTTTACCAATAATGGAAGATATAATAAATATCATCGAAACCCTGCTATTTGTAGCGGAAGAGCCGCTGACGGTTGACCGTATCAAGAAACTGCTCAACCTTGACGGAACCGACGAAATCCTCGCTGCCCTGCGGTCGTTGACCGATGTATACGAAGCCAGAAAGGGAGGGTTTTATCTGAGGGAGGTCGCCAGCGGCTACCAGCTGCGCACCCGGCCGGAGTATAACGAATGGGTCAAGAAGCTGCTGCAACCCAAGCCGCCCCGGCTCAGCAAGGCGGCACTGGAAACCCTGGCGATTGTGGCATACAAGCAGCCGGCTATACGCAGCGACATTGAACATATTCGCGGGGTCGATTGCGGGGGTATTCTACGGATGCTGCTTGAACGCGGCTTAATTCGGGTTCTGGGGCGCAAAGAAATACCCGGCCGGCCGCTGATTTACGGAACTACCAGGCGTTTTCTGGAAGTGTTTGATTTAAAAAATCTTAAAGACTTACCTACACCCAAGGAAATTGAAGAGCTGGGAGCTTCCGAAACCGAACGGGCCGATGAGATTGATGCGGCTGCGCCACCTGAAGCGGTTAATGTGCCGACATCTGAATCCCCGGTTTCGGCCGGAGACGCTCACGATCAATCGGATACGGCGGCCGGCCCGGATAAAGGCCAGATCGCGCTTGAAGCCCTTAAAGGGCCTGAATCTGCAGATTCTACAAATCCGGTGGAACCGGACCGGTCCGAGGATGCCGTGCCTGAATAAGCCTGTCGGATATATACAAAACCAAAAAAGCCCAAATTAACTGAAAAAATTCTTGACTTCAAAGTCGATAAACCACTATGTTTAGCCCGTTTTCCGAAACGAGTTACCGGAAATCTTACCGCTCCATGTATTTAACGTTATGAAGGAGTCTTCATGAACAGGTCAGACGTGATAAGCGTGCTGAAGGAAGAAGCCAACCTGAGCCGGAAGGATGCTGAAAAGGTTACAGACATCTTTTTTGATGCCATTGAAAACACACTGGCAAAGGGGGAACGTGTTGAAATCAGAGGGTTCGGCAGTTTCACGGTAAACAACTACAAACCCTACACCGGCCGAAACCCGAAAACCGGTACCCGGATTGACATCCCGTCCAAAAAACTACCGTTTTTCAAAGTCGGTAAAGAACTGAAAGAGCGAGTTGACTTTTAATATATAAGGGCGGTTAACTCAGTGGGAGAGTGCTACCTTCACACGGTAGAAGTCACTGGTTCAAATCCAGTACCGCCTACCAGAATAATAAAGGGCTTACAGCTAACAGAAGTTGTAAGCCCTTTATTATTGGTAGAATATGTGGAAGAGTGCGTGTGAATTATTGACTGCATAGCGTTTATCGCGTTTGATATTTTCATTATTTTAGTATTTGTGACCATTTTGTGACCAGTAGGCCAAAATTTATTGTAATTTGACCCAATTTTTCCCTTAAAAATGGCCTTCTCTCGGCCTTAAATAACCATGACTTTACTCAGGTTTGGCAATTCCTGTGTAATCTGCCTGATGATATCGGTAATTGACATCATATCGGGATATCAAGTTAACAAAAAAAAACAGTTGCTATTATTATGAAATGTTGAAAAAAACTTCAATTCACTCCAGATAATGACCTCTGGTTATTATTCGGACTCTATATATGGCTGTATCCGCAATATTACTGTACTCCTCTATTTGTTCCGCTAACTTGAAATGTTAGGAAAATACGGGCGTATATAATCTTTTTAAAAGCGTTAAAAAGGAAAATCCATGACTGAAGTCGCCGAAAACGCTGCCAAGAACACTCATAATGTAGTTGAAGCGTTGCTTTTCAATGGAAAATCCCAGCATCAAATAGAAAAAATGAAGGTGTTGGATTTACCATGTGGTGAGGGAGCTTTTACAAAACGATTACTGCAAAAAAAAATAGAGGTGATTCCCAGTGATATTGCCAATATTATAAAAATTAATGAAGAAGTGGACAATTTTGTATTGTCTGATATGGACAAGCGACTACCCTTTAATAAGGAATCATTTACTGAGATAGTTTGTATAGATGGCATCGAACATATAGAAAGACCCTTTGATTTTATACGAGAATGTACTAGGGTGCTATCCCCTTCTGGACGGGTCATTATATCGACACCCAACATATCAGCCGTTAGAAGCCGTTGGCGATATTTTCTTACTGGGCATCATAACAAATGTAAAAGTCCATTAAATGAAGATAATGTTACTCCGCTTCACCATAAAAATATGATTTCGTTTCCTGAAATTAGGTATATTCTACACACCAACGGTTTTGAGATAGAAAAAGTGCGGACAAATAGAATCAAGGCCATTAGTTATCTGTATATAATTTTTTACCCTTTTCTCAATTTAGCCACGAGAATGGTTTACTCGAAAGAAGAGAGTGACCGCGATCAAAAGACAAGGAATAATGAAATCAAGAGAGCAATGTTTAGCAGATTTGTGTATCTCGGTGAAACACTCATCATTTGTGCCAGAAAAAAATAGATCAAACACCGATGTTAAAGTTTGATTTGCAAAATGCAATTGGCTTTTTCAAGGCACTTCGCAACTCGTTGTCCACACTTTTGCTCTTCCATATCACAGGTTTTGGAGCATCCTATAACCTTTGTAAACCATACCGTTACACAACTTGCTTGATTGTCAGATTATGTTGTATCCGCTCCCCTCTGATAGTTGAATGCTCAAATCTTGATCGATGCAGATGATGGGATTTACATTTAACTGACAGTAAAGGCCGATTGTTTTGGGAGTATAGTCTGTTGCTAAATAGCCAGAATCCGATCGCCAAAAACTGCTGTTTTTATTCGCCTTCGCTTGAATACCCTGTCCGCCGGCGGACTGCGGGGAGCTTCATTGCGTATAATTAAATCCCCAGACAATTTTCATTTTTATAGAAAATCGTTGTTCGATAACCACTTGTTCTACCAGGTTTTAAACCTTCAAAATCCAGTTTTTTGAATCCTTGCTTTTGTATGTGGTCAATAACGGAATGCCAACCTTCCCCTTTGGAGTCATCCAGGATCATCACGCCCTTTTCAGTTAAAGAGTGTTGAGCATTTATCAGGCAATTAACTCTATCCTCTGCATCAACAACTACGACATCAAACTTTCTCTCCTGCTGTTGAATTATTTTGGAATATGTTTCACTATCAAAAGGATCACAAAGAATTAGCTTAACGTTTTCCGGTATTGTTTTAACAACATATTCATACCATTTGCGGTTGCATTCAACCGACACTACGCTGCTTACTATATTTGAAAAAAACAATGTTGAATTGCCACTACCATATTCAAATAAAGACAGATCTTTACTTAATCTCTGCTCCAGAAAAGAGATAATGTTGTAATTCATCCAGGGTATGGGAGAGCCATCCCGCTTGCATGGCTTGTTGGTTATCACGGATTTTATGTATCCTGATTCTTTTAAATAAGATCTTTTCGCGTAAAGCAGACTCAGCCCTTTCAGAAAAACAACTAATCTGGGAAAGTATTTCCTAAGTTTTGATCTAATTTTTTTAGCTTTCTCTAATGTAGACGGCATTTGCATTCACTCCATTTCTGCGGAAAAAGCGAAACAGTTGAATTGTGTATCGGAATCAGCAACAGCCCAACATCTGGAAACGTGCAATGAGCAGAAGGGATCTGTATCCAATTATCGAATTGGTAGAATTGGTTGTCAAGGTTGTCAAGGGAGATTTTTTTTGCACTGGGATTGTAATTTAAGGCCAATTCGAGCATAGCTCACCGGTTTGCCTGTGCCCTGATTTTTTTCATGCAGGTCTCAATCGGATAATCAGAATCGATCAGGTAACCTGTCCGCCGAAGAATCAAAACCAAACAGATAAAATCTATACTGGAATCCGGTCCGTAATTCCGGTCTTCTTTTTCACAAAATAGACACACCACTATTCGACCTCGTTCTGCTCTTCCAACCATTCCATAACGTCATCCAATTAATAAGTTTGTGTTTGCCTTTGGTTTTCCTTATTGCCCTCCTCTTTAGGGCTTATGTTACGGGACTCATATACATCTTGACTCAGTACCAACCCTTGAGGATGTTCGTAGTTGAAGAGTTTACAATGCCGGCACTTGAAGTATTTGAACTGATCATTGTTGCCTTGCGCATAGTAAAAAAACAAATCTTTACTGCCACACAGCCTGCAAGTTAACGTATCCATTTTTTGGATTTCCGGAAGTTTATATGTTCAAATTTTTTGTATAAGCGCCCTTGCTTTATTACCAATATGGATATGGTTATAAATATGGTTCACTATGGGTTTAAGGGAGTAAGTTTCCCATTTTATAAGTTTAAACCCGGTTTTTTTTAATAAAAATAAAAATGATTCTTTGCAAAATTCATTGCAATGTCCAGGAATAAAATCTTGTGCGTATTTACGGTGCTTCAGTCCGGTGTTTTCAAGGAATCGTTTTAGTCGTTTATCAAACCCTTCAACGTTCGGGAACTCTAGTAGAGAATATCCATCTCGTTTGAGCATGATTTTGATTTTATTTAATGCTTTAATCGAGTCGGGCAAATGCTCAAGTACATGCCGTAAGATAACAACGTCACATGGCTCTATTTGGTTCGCTTCAAACTCTAAAAAGTTAGCAATTTCAATATCGATATCAAGTTTCTTTTTTACAAAATCTGCCCATTCCGGTGACAGGTCTAATCCTTTAACAAGCCAGCCATCTTTTTTGGCTTTATTTAGTAATCTACCATTTCCGCAACCAATATCGATTAAAGTCCCAGGCTCCTTGATATGTTTTTTTAGAAAATAATAGCTTTGATCCTGTCCGCGATTGCTTTTCAATCTATCATTATTAGGGTCTACAGATAGATCAGTATATTGACTTTGATCAAGGCCAGCGGCCAGATCATAATTAATCAGCTTGCAATTGTTGCATTTATAGTGTTTAAACTGATTCCGGTTCCCCTGACAATAATAAAGTTTCAGGTTGTCGCTACCGCATAATCTGCAATAAAAAGAGGCCATACTATGTAGGTTGGTAATATAAATTTAATAATAAGGGCTTACAGCGAAAAGAGGCTGTAAGCCTTTTTTTATTAGTAAACAAGCTGCTATTCAGCAGTTGACTGCTCTTTCTAAAAACATCGATTTATTAATAAATGAATATTCTCTGCCAAGTTGCGAAATAAAATAGATATAATACCCAGCTTGATTTAA
>DAOVBC010000043.1 GCA_030670715.1 Deltaproteobacteria bacterium
TTTCCGATCCAGATGGCGTACCGCTATCCTGTTCTGGCTCGTTTTATGGCGGGTCACTGGGCCAATGAATCGGTGCATATTGTACCGGTGTTCGGTGAGACCGGCGCGCTGCTGGAACACTGGGTGTTTGGTCTGTTTTACAACTGGCCGTTGACAATAAGAAGGCGGGTTCGAAAGCGTATGGAGCTGCGGGCAGGGATGAACCGTCGATACTGGCATATCGCTTTATATGCTCTTGCCGCCGCAGGGGTATTTGCGGTGGCGGATTTTGTCTATCTCAAAAACACCGGCCGGCTTCTGGAATTAAAAGCAATATGGTGGCTTGCGGTACCGGTGCTGGTATTATGCGGAGCAGGGGTAACCCTGGGCTGCAGTGGGGCGCCCCTCTGGCAGCGATTTATCGGTGCCGGGGTCTGCGGTGTATGGGTTGGATTGTTTTCTACCGCGGTGCCGTTAATTCTTGCGCCAAATGCCGGTATTCCGACAGCCGATATTGTAACGGGCGGTGTGTGGAAAGTATTTTTATTTACGATCTTCTCTATTGTCGGCGCAATCGCTGCAGAACTCAAGCTGCCGGACCCGGAATACCACTAACCGGTTTTAGCCTTTGACCACCCCCATGGGTCTCAGCTTCGCCACCTTCCTTGAAATACCTGCCCCGTGAACGATGGCTATCACTTCTGATATTTCCTTGTAGGCATCCGGCATCTCCTCGGCCAGCGTACTTCTGCCGGTCCAGCGGACCAGAATCCCCTTATCTTCCAGTTCGCGATGGATGGCCCGTCCCTTACTGGCTTTTTTGGCGGCTTTGCGGCTTAAAACCCGGCCGGCGCCGTGGCAGGTGGAACCGAATGTTTCTTCCATCGCCTTTTCGGTGCCCACCAGAACGTATGATGCCGTACCCATATCTCCGGGAATGATCACCGGCTGGCCGACACTGCGATATTCTTCGCAAACTGCCGGATGCCCCGAGGGGAATGAACGGGTTGCTCCTTTGCGATGTACGCAGACCGTGCGTTTTTGACCGTCTATGATGTGTTCTTCCTTTTTGGCGATGTTGTGACAGACATCATACACCAGCCGCATCTGAAGATCCCGCGGTCCTATGCCGAGGACCCGCTGAAACACCTCGCGGGATCTGTGCAGCAGGACCTGCCGGTTGGCCCAGGCATAATTGGCGGCACACGCCATGGCATGCAGATAGCGCTCTCCCATCCCGGACCGGATCATGGCACAGGCAAGCTGACGGTCCGGCAGATCGATCCCGAGTTTTTGCACATGTCTGGTCATCGATGCCAGAAAGTCATCACAGACCTGATAGCCGAATCCGCGTGACCCGCAGTGAATCATCAGTGTAATCTGCCCTTGTTGCAGGCCGAACACCCGGGCTACGTCCGCATCATACACTTTCTCTACGACGCCGATTTCAAGAAAATGGTTTCCGGAACCCAGGGTGCCCAGCTGCTTCTGGCCTCTCTGAAGCGCGCGCTGACTGATCAGCTCCGGATCAGCGTTCGGCAGGCATCCACCGTCCTCGGTGCGATGCAGATCATCTTCTTCACCGTAACCCTGGCGCAAGACCCACCGGCTGCCTTCTTTCAGGACTTTTTTTTCTTCCTGAACCGAAAGTTTCAACGACCCTTTTGACCCCACCCCGGAAGGGATATTCTGAAACAACACATTGACAAGGTTCCCCAGGTGCGGCCTGACATCTTTCTCTTCCAGTGCTGTCGATGCCAGGCGGACGCCGCAGTTGATGTCGTAGCCAACACCACCGGGTGAGATGATCCCTGTTTCCCAGTCAAAAGCGGCAACACCGCCAATGGGAAACCCGTATCCCCAGTGCATGTCCGGCATTGCCAGGGAGGCCTTTAGAATGCCCGGCAGGGTCGCCACGTTGGCCACCTGCTTGATCGGCTCGGCCTGATCCGGCTTTTTTATCATGGCCGCACTCGAATAGACAATTCCGGGAACTCGCATGCTGCCGATCCTGGGAACCTCCCAGCGGTAGTCGTCGATTTTTGTCAATTTAAAATTCATTATACGTCAAATATAATCCTGGCCTGCCAGCCGGTCGATCGGCAATCCACCCGGATCTGGTGGTAGGTGACCGCCTTTATTTCGGTTCTGATACGATGTCGATCCGGGTCAAACGATTCTGTTCCGACGATAGCCTTAATCTCGCGGTCCGAAAGGCTCGTAATTTGTGTTGACGAAACCATCAATTCTTTTCCGGACCACAGATACAGCAATTCTCTCAGCCAGTTGACCATCAGATCCGGCCAATCGGCTCCCTGCACCCGGAGGGTCAGCAATTCTGCAGTTTTCACCGATTCCATGTCCGCTATGATTTCAAACATGGCCCGGGCCGCAGTGGCAAAAAGATCTTCCGGGTCCGATCCAAAAACATGCAGGCCCAAATCGGCGGTGTGGTCAATTATCTGATAGCTGTTGCTCATGTCGAAATGGTATTAAGTGCTTCGGGAATTACTGCCTTTTAAATTATACTGTACTATCACAAACGCCAGTTTCCTGCCATAACAGGCACAACATCGTGTGATTGTTTATAAAATAACTTCTCCCGTCTTTTCCGTACTGTATCCGCCCAGAGCCTGCACCTGTTTTTTAAAATCGCTGGAGCGGATGGTATTCAGCAGGACCTGAATGTTCCGGGACTCAAAATATTCCTGCGGGATTACCAGGTCATACTGCTCGGTGACAACCGGTATAAAATCGAGGCCCAATGCTTTTGCAGCGGCATATATCCCCAAACCCACATCGGCCGTTCCGCTCAGAACGGCTACTGCCACCGACATATGGGTAAATTCTTCATTTGTATAACCGCTAATTTTTGCGGGGTCCATGCCAAGCTGCTGCAACCGGTAGTCGAGAAGAATTCGAGTGCCGGATCCCCCCTGCCTGTTAATCAGGGTCACATCTTCGCGGCCGAGATCCTCGATGCCTTTGATACTCATGGGGTTGCCGGGCGGGATAATCAAACCCTGTTCCCGGAAAACAAGATTAACCAGTCGAATCCGTTTGTCAGCGCTCAGCTCCGGCAGGTATCGCTGAATGTATGAGATGTTGTAGGTGCCGTCTTCTGTGTCCAGCAGGTGAGATCCGGCCAGATGGCACATGCCTTTTTTAATCGCCATTAATCCGCCCATGCTTCCCACGTGACTTGATGAGAGCGAAAGACCGCTGTTTGCAGCCCGCAGCCTGTCGGACAGAACATCAAGGGTGTTGTCATGGCTGCCGACGATCACGATTGTGTTTTTTACAGCTGACAGCGGGCGCAGAAGCTCAGCGGTGACCGATTCTCGATCCCGGATTCCTTCCACACGGTTGGGGATTCGAATAATGCCGTCAGCCTCCGTTAAAGAAGTGATGCAGCCGGCTCCCCGCGGCAGGGGTGTGGCTACCAGACGGCCGCCGACCTCCCCTATCTTGACACGTAAAAATTCTTCCACGCCCAGTTTGGAGGCGACTTTTCGGGTTGGTTCGACCGCAGCGGTCTGCGGCTCAACGTCCGGCTGCCCCAGCATGCTGTAAATCAAAGGTCTGACAAACTGTTCAAAGGCGATAATTGCCGATACCGGATACCCCGGAATGCCGAATACCGGCTTGCCCCGGATATCGCCGATGATGACCGGTTTGCCGGGCATTATCGTTACACCGTGTACGAGCACCTGTCCCAGATCACTAATGACCGGCCGGGCGTAATCTTCTGATCCTGCCGATGAGCCCCCGATAATCAGGACGATGTCAAAATCATCTTCGACACCCTGTCGGGCGGCATCCTTGATCGTTTCCAGGTCATCGTGCAGCCGGTCATGTTTTTTGTAGGCCCCTCCGCAGGATTCGGTCAGTTTGCCCAGTACATATGAATTCGTTTCGAGCACCTGCCCCGGCGCCAGGTTCTTAAAATCTAAACTGCGCCAGTCCACCAGTTCGGAACCGGTCGGGATGATCAATACCGAGGGTCTTTTACGCACCGAAACTTTCAGTATGCCGGCCGAAAGCAGAGCGCCGATACAATATGGGGTGATGACATGATTTTGAGGAAACAGCATCTCGGTGGCGACGATATCTTCGCCCATTTTACGGACATTTTGCCAGGGGAACACCGGCGCTTCAATCTGAACCCGGTCGTCGTTCAGAACGTTCACATACTCAATCATAATGACGGCATCGGTGCCCTCCGGCATCACATGGCCGGTGTTTAAAAAAAAAGCTTGCCGGCCCACAACCAGATGCTTTGGTCGTGTTTCGCTCGTACCGAATGTATTTTCGGCTTTAACGGCGATGCCGTCCATTGCTGCGGCATGGAAATTGGGAGATGACAGTTTGGCCGTCACGGGTCCGGACAGGACCCGGCCGACAGCATCCAGAACCGGAACCTCTTCTCCGGGCATGGTGCCGGCCTCAGAAAAGTGCTGAAAAAGAATCTCCCGTGCCTCCGCAAGGGTTTTCATTTTGAGGTAAACATTGCGCTTGTTTTTCATCCTTGATTTCAGCCCCTGGAATTTATCTTTGTGTGTTTTATGGCAAAATGTTTCTTGTTCCTAATTACATTCAAAATGGTATCACTTCTACCACTGACCCTTCATCCAGCCCTTCGGTATTGATGTCTATTTCGATCAGACCATCGGCTTTTACCATCGTGTTGATCAGACCGGATTTGCCCAGCACCGGGTCGGCTCGAAGCTCGCCGTTTTTTCTGATAAGCCGGACCCGGATAAAATCGGTGCGCCCCTGGGCCGAGGAGACATTTCGGTTCAGCCGGGCCGATATCTTCGAGAGCTGCGACGATCCGGCGGTGACTCCGGCAATGTGTTCGATGAACGGCTGGACCACCATTTTAAAGACGATCATGGCGGATACTACATGACCCGGTAGCCCCCATACCGCCTTATTCTGAGTTCTGGCCAGAATTGTCGGCTTGCCCGGGCTGATGGATATGCCGTGCGCCAGGATACTGGAGTCCGGCAGGTCGGATATCACTTCGATAGTGAAATCGCGGGTCCCCACGGAACTGCCGCCGGACAGCAGCACCATATCGGAACAATCCAGTGCCTGCCGGCATTTTTCAGACAGCGCCGCGTAGTCGTCACGCACAATCCCGTAGCTGACCGGGATACCGCCTGCCTTGAGGACCTGACCGGACAATGTATAACTGTTGATATCTCGAATCTGGCCCGGGGCCGGTGTTGCATCGATCGATACCACCTCATCCCCTGTGGATATGATTCCGATCACCGGGGTTTTATATACTCGAACGGTTTCCCGGCCGAATGCCGCCAACAGGCCGGTTTCCTGCGGTCTGAGTTTTTGTCCTCCGGAAAGGATGGTTTCCTGCTGTTGAAAGTCCTCGCCGATTTCCAGCACGTGCTGACCGGGAGCGACACTGCGGTAGACTTCTATCGTCGTGTCATCCAGTGCCTCGATGTGTTCAATCATGACCACGCTGTCGGCCCCTTTCGGCAGCTCGCCTCCCGTGGGCATACGGCAGGCTTCACCGGGTGCGATGGCAAATTTCGGTGACTGTCCCATGGCAACGGCGCCCTTGACTGTCAAATAGGCCGGATTGCCCTCTGTTGCACCGAAGGTGGAAGTTGCACGGACCGCATATCCGTCCATGGTGGACCGTGGGAACTCCGGCAGATTGCTGTCGGCGACAACATTTTCGGCCAGAATTCTTCCGGCAGCCTCTACCAACGGAATGTCCTCTACACCAACCCCGGGAAAAACCGATACGGTTTCAAGAACTCGGGCCAGCTCTGTTACTTTGAAAAATTCTTTCATTGCGCTCATTTGTTATAGTGGTTGTCAAAAAAACGTTCAGGTATTCCAACGTTTTTTTCTACAACCACTTATACCGTAATTCCGTATTTTGGAACATAATTATGAAAAGCGGTATAAAACGGTTCTCGATGAATTCATCTGGCTCAAACATACAGCATTTTACTGAAATTTCAATCGCTTCATGAATTTTTTCAACGAGCAAACCCTGCAGATGGCGGCGATATGGCGCCGCCGGCCCTTTTCATATCAGCGTCGGTGGATTTCCGGCTTGATTATTACCGCAGCAATCTTAACTTATGTCTGTTTATCCGGACACTGGGTGATTTATGGGAAAATGTATCAAACATCCGCAGCGCGAAACCAATTTCAAGTGCCAGAAACAAGATAACTATCTGTGCGAGGAATGCCTTGCGTGTCGTGATCCGAAGATTTATTGCAAGTTCCGTACAGCCTGTCCCATCTGGTTTATGGGGAAAACTTCAGAAAAATAGGGTGAAGAAAAATAACCCGGCTTGCAAAATCTTGAAAATAGAGTATAATTTTTTCATTTGAGAAATATGAACAGCACCGATTTTAGTTTGCCTAATATTTGAGGAAATGTATGTCTGACGAGCCCGTACCCCAGAGCCCTGATCAACGGGCGGAAAAGCCGAAATTTCTCACCCGCACGTCCTTCACCGAATTCAACCTGCCGCCGGAGGTATTGTCCGGATTAAGTGACATCGGTTTTACCTACTGCACACCGATTCAGGCCCAGACCCTGCCGATGTTGCTGCTAAATCGGGATGTCGCCGGGCAGGCCCAGACCGGAACCGGCAAGACGGGAGCCTTTCTGGTCACAGTCTTTACCCGGCTGTTGACCGCAACTGACCGCAAACCCGGTCTGCCGTCGGCTCTGATTGTCGCTCCCACCCGGGAGCTGGCCCTGCAGATTTATGAAGAAGCCAGGGTTATCGGCCGGCACACCGGCCTGAAACTCGCCCAGGTGGTCGGAGGGATTGACTATCAAAAACAAGCCCAGATTCTGCGCAAAGGCGTCGACATCGTCATTTGCACCCCCGGGCGGGTTATTGATTATTTCAAACAGGGGATTTTTAAGACTGCCGGCATCAAGGTTGTCGTTATCGACGAGGCTGATCGTCTGCTGGACCTGGGTTTCGCCAAAGATATGCGTTACATTCTGGGCAAGCTGCCGTCCTATGAAAAACGCCAATCAATGCTCTTTTCAGCCACCCTGTCTTACCGCGTTCTCGAATTGACCTATGAATACATGAACCTGCCGGAGTTTATCTCCGTTACCCCCGAAGAGGTGACGGTAAAGGGCATCAAGCAGGTTCTATTTCATGTGGGCCGTGAAAACAAACTGTCACTGCTGCTGGGCATACTTGAACATGAAGACTGGAACCGGGTTCTCATTTTTGTAAACACAAAGGCCGGCGTTGAATGGCTCACGCTAAAGCTAAAAGGCAACGGTTTGCCGGCTGAAGGCATCACCGGAGACCTGCAGCAGCGCAAACGATTCCGCTTAATGGAGCAGTTCAAGGACGGCCGTACGAAGATCCTGGTGGCTACCGATGTTGCCTCCAGAGGTATACATGTCGAGGACATCAGTCATGTAATTAACTATGACCTGCCCCAGGATGCCGAGAATTACGTTCACCGGATCGGCCGCACCGCCAGGGCGGGCCAAACCGGCAATGCGCTTTCACTGGCCTGTGAACAATACGTTTTTCATCTGGAGGCCGTAGAGGAAATTCTGGGATACAAAATTCCGGTAGTTTGGCCGGAAGACAACTGGTTTGTTGCAGACCGTTCCGGGCCGGTAAAAACCGCCTCCAAAGGTCGACGGGGTAAAGCCGCGCGGGGGCGCGGGCGGGTGAAAAAGCGGCTGGCACGACAACAACCGTCCCAAAAACCGTGGCGACAGACACATCCGGGTGCTTTTTTCGGATTCCCGCCCGAAAAGGGCAAAACCGAAGAATCCGCATCCCGACAGGCCGCGGCCGCAGCACCTGTCAAAAAGAAGAGAAAACGCCGACGGCGGAAGAAAAAAACCGCACCAAAAACTGAAATTTCCACTCCGGCGTCTTGATTAAGTCTCCTTTTTCCCTTAAATTACCGCCATGGGACACGTGTTCGATTTCAAAGATGCCAGAGCCTATGATCGCTGGTTTGAAGATCCGCGCAACAGTTTTGAGGCTGAGCTCGAATGCCGGCTGATGCTCGAAATGCTTCAGCCGGATAGGGGCGACAGTGTGCTTGAAATCGGCTGCGGGACCGGTGCAAGCCTCGCTCCTCTTCTGGACAAGGGCCTGAATGCCACCGGAATCGAACCATCCCCGTACATGCTCGATATTGCGCAGGAAAAGCTGGGCGGTCGCGTTGATCTCTATCGCGGCTATGCCGAAGATCTTCCTTTCGATGACAACTCTTTTAATCATGCCTGTTTCATGACCACCCTGGAGTTCGTGAACAATCCTCACCGGGCAATAGAGGAAGCCTGCCGCGTTGCCAAGGACCGGGTCTTTATCGGGGTGCTGAACCGGTATGCGATTAAAGGCATCCAGCGGCGGCTGGCCGGGATTTTTTCCGCCAGCATTTACAACCATGCTAAATTTTTCGGTGTCTGGGAGCTGAAGAAAACCATACGATCCATTGCAGGGCCTGTGCCGTTAAGCTGGCGTACGGTAAACCAATTTCCGGCTGCCTACGGCAGTTTTACCCGAAATCTTGAGAATTCGAAAATCGTGCAAAGGTGCCCCTTCGGGGCATTCGTAGGGATGTTGGCTGTACTTGTGCCTCGTTTCAGAACCCGACCGCTGGCCATGCGATACAAGGCAAAGCACACCTCAGGCGCGGTTACCGGTTGAGCGGATAAAGGTCATTATCATGGAAGCTTACCTCTTTGAGCCATTGAAGGATCAAAAGGTTGTCTGCAACCTTTGCAATCATCGCTGTGTCATCAAGGACGGTCGGCGGGGAATATGCGGGGTTCGAGAAAATCGCTCGGGTGTTCTCCACACACTGGTGTTCGAAAAACTGATTGCCCGCCATATTGATCCTATTGAAAAAAAACCGCTCTATCATTTTTTGCCCGGAACCCTTTCATATTCCATCGCCACCGTGGGCTGCAATTTTAAATGCCGTTTCTGCCAGAACGCAGATATCGCTCAGATGCCGTCCGATCATCAGGGAATGATCATGGGCGACCCGGCCGCACCGGATGAAATTGTCGCAGCTGCGGAAAATAGCGGCTGCCGCAGTATCGCATACACTTACACCGAGCCGACCATATTTTTCGAGTTGGCGTATGAAACCGCCCGGCGGGCCCACGATCGAGGCATTAAAAATGTTTTTGTCACCAACGGCTATATGACCGGCGAAGCGCTGCAGATGATCCATCCCTATCTGGATGCGGCCAATGTCGACCTGAAGGCATTCGGAAACGAATATTACAAGGATCAGTGCGGTGCCAGGTTGAAGCATGTCAAAGAGACATTGTTATTGATGAAATCCCTGGGTGTTTTTATCGAAGTAACCACCTTGATTGTGCCTGGTTTAAACGATGACCCCCGGGAACTGGAAGAGCTGTCTTCTTTTCTGGTGGATTCGCTCGGTCCTGAGACGCCCTGGCATATCAGCCGCTTTCACCCTACCTATAAGCTCACAGACCGTCCTCCAACCCCGTTGAACACGCTGATACAAGCTAGAGATATCGGTCTCAGGGCTGGTTTGAGGTATGTTTACACCGGCAATGTGCCCGGGGAAGACAGCGAGAACACTTTTTGCTACCGGTGCGGAAAAGTTTTGATTGAGCGCTGGGGGTTTCAACTTCAAAAATATGAGATTGAAAAAGGACGCTGCCGATATTGCGATGCGGAAATTAGCGGTGTCGGCCTTTAATCCGGCTATTTCATGAAAAAATCGAAAACACTTTAAATGAACGAATCAGGCCCGTGAAATAACCGGATTCGCCCGATTATTGCATGAAGATTGACCATGACTTCATGCCGAATTGGATGTTGGTGGTGCTCCCGGTTTAAAAAAATAAACCACGAATTATATTTAATTACAGATAGTTATATGGATAACACCTGCTGTAAACCCGGGAGGTTCAAAATTTTGAACTGTTCGGTTATTTTGCAGCAGCGATAAAAACAGTGGTTTTAACGAATTTTGCCGGCACCGTTCATAATCGTGAACATTTCGTCCCTGATGTTGAGGTTTGTTCGGCGCGATGGGATACATCCAGTCGGGGCACTACTTGAAAAACCCCCAGTTATATCAGATGATTAGAGAATGTTTTGGGCATCCCCCCTCAAATTCTACATTATGGCATGCTGTTTGCATTTCTTATTTGCGAAGTATTAAACATAATATTTCATCTGTTTTCCTCCTTTTGCGGCCAACCGTAATGTCAAAGCGGTTGGCCGTTTTTGGTAGGGGATGATCGGACAATCGGTATTTTTCGAATCTTTGTTGACACCCGGCCGCTTCTTACTTATTTTTAACTCCAATTTTTAACCTGCTAAAGGAATAAATAAGCTATGATAAAAGACGTTGGCGCAAAGCGACTTTTCGAAGACATAAAACATCGCCGGGACCGTTACCGGCAATTCATCGGTATTGCATTTATTATACTGGTGAGCGCTGCCGGTGCACCCAAAGCTGTTTTATTCTGGTTCGGTACTTTTTTTGTTTTTCTCGGCGCTGCGACACGATTATGGGCCTCGGGCCATATCAAGAAAAATAAAGCCCTTGCCACAGACGGGCCGTATGCTTACGTCCGCCATCCGCTCTATGTGGGCAACATCCTGCTGGGAATCGGCTTTTCGCTTGCTTCCGGGCTCTGGTGGAGCGCTCCGCTGTTCGTGGCGATTCTGCTTGTCTTCTATTCCCAGGCCATAAAGTATGAAGATGCAAAGCTTCACCGGCTGTTTGGGGAAGACTGGGAAAAATGGCAGGCAAATACCCGGGCGCTTATTCCCCGTTTCAATTCCGGCGGCGGCCCGGCCGGGGAGTGGTCTTTTACACAGAGCCTGCGGCAAAATGGTGAGCCGATCATCGCCCTGATTCTGCTACTATGTTTGTACTATCTGTTCATAAAACTCTAACCCGTGAAATTCCCGGGTAAACCTGATGGGTAACCATAAGTTCGCACGAAAATCCGGGTGTGCATATGCCGAAAAAAATAGCCGGGGTTTCAGAAGATGAACTGCTGGAATGGATTCGTTCCAGCATCAGGGACCGGAAAAACATCCTGAGCCATGGTTATCAGGGGCACACCTATATCTATGATCGGAACGGGCAGCGACTGGTTATTAAAGCGGCGATGGGTTGGGGGTTGGGAAAGCTTATTCGCCGGAGGATGCTCTATCACGAATACAGAGTCTA
>DAOVBC010000265.1 GCA_030670715.1 Deltaproteobacteria bacterium
CCCATGAACACGTACCCTTATGCGAGTTCAGATTCGTTTCCTCTGAAAATATTCGTTCCTGCAATTAGACGAATTTAAGCAAATGTTACGAGTTGCGTGTTGCGAGTTACTTGTTGAGTCTGACTCGCAACTCGTATGAACATAGGTACGACCGTCGGGCTTGGCAACCGGGAAGTCTCAGGTTGAAATTTTAACTCAAGTTTTACTCCCGTAGTTTTCAATCGCTTCAATCATTTGGCGCATTATCTGTAACAATAGATGTGACTTGACTGATTGTAATTTTTCACGCGTGTAGCGTTGATTCGGTACTAATAAATCTTATCTTGAAATGTAAAGGCCGATTTATTCTCGTAAACACTATGAAGGAAAAAACCATGGAAGATCAAACTGAAAATAAAAGAAAAAAAATTACGCGTCTGAAATACGCCGCTGCCGTTGTTGCCGGGCTGGTGGTTCTTTACGCCGTCATCGGTTTTTTTGTCATACCGCCGATTATCAGATCTTATGTGCCGGAATATGTGGCGAAGAATTTCAAGCTGAACACCAGTGTCACTGATATCAAAGTAAATCCCTTTTCACTGGCGTTGACCGTGCGCGGCTTTGAAATCAAAGATACCAAGGACGAACACCTGGCCGGTTTTGAAGAGCTTTATGTTAACTTTCAGCTGTCTTCGATTTTCCATCGCGCCTTTACTTTCGGCGATATCCGCCTGACAGGACCCGAAGGCATTGTGAAGATTTTGCCGGATGGTAAGCTGAATATTTTATTTCTGCTTGAAACGTTTAACGCTTCCGAATCCGAAAATTTGCAGGATGGCCAATTGCCGCCCATATTCGTTAACCGGTTACAAATCGATCAGGGACGGCTAAAATTAAGTGATCTGTCGCGCCCCACACCTTACGAAGTTGAGCTGTATCCCATTCGGCTCCATCTAAATGACTTCAGTACCCATCCCGACAGCAACAGCCCGCACTCCTTCACGGCGACCACCGGCGATGGTGAAAGCTTTCACTGGGAAGGACGCCTTGCGGTCAATCCGCTGCGAGCCCGCGGACATTTCGCACTTTCCGGTCTTAATGCACGCACACTGTGGAAATACGCCCGGGATCATGTGCGTTTTGAAATTACGGATGGATGGATCGATCTGACCGCAGCCTATGAAATTGATGTCGAAGGAAATGAGTTCCAGGCAATACTTGAAAACACCCACCTGAAGCTTCACAACTTGAAGATCAGCGAACAGGGGAAAAAAGATACACTGATCTCGGTACCCCAATTGTCTGTTGAAGGGATCGAGATCGACCTTCTAAACCACAAGGCCAGAATTGATTCCATAAGCTCCCGGGATGCCAATTTTTTGAGCTGGCTCGCTGAAGACGGCACTCTGTATTACCTGCACCTGTTTTCTATGGAAAACCTCAAGGGTCAAAAGGGACCGGTTTTCCAACTGCTTGATGAACCCGGGCGTGACGGCAAACCCTGGCTGGTCACTGTCGATGAAGTGTCCCTGACAGATTATTCCGCGGTGTACGAAGATCGCACCCTGGCCAAACCGGTCCGCTTCGCTTTTCAGCCAATTAATTTAGAAATGAAAAACCTGAGTAATCAAAAAAATTCGCGCCACGAATTTTCGCTGAATCTTAAAGATGACATGGGCGGCACGGTTAAAATAAGCGGTACAGCCGGCATCGATCCGGTTGCTGCGGATTTAAAACTGCAGGTCACGAAGGCTGCGATAAAAAAACTCCAACCGTATGTGGACGAAGTTGTAAAGCTGGATATTGTCAGCGGAACGGTAGATGTTAATGGCCGGGTAAGGTACACCGAGTCGGGTGGAAAGGAACCCAAGCTGCGCTATGAAGGCGCTTATTCCATTCGTGATTTTGAAGTTAGAGACGCTGCTACAAAAAAAGTCTTAACCAAACTCGGGTCAGCTGCAGTCAATGGTATGCAGTTTGATTTGGAGCCGAACAGGCTGAACATCTCTGAGGTTGTCGTTGACCGGCCTTACGCCAATATCATTATGGAGCCTGACGGCTCGATAAATGTCACTAACGTGCTTCCCGCCGGTGGTGTTGACGACTCCGCCCTCTCCGATTCCCTCCTGGGCCGAATCGTGAAAGCCGTCAAATTAAAAATTGAGGGGCCGATACCGATCGATATCAATACGTTTCGGGTGGAAAGCGGTGCGGCACAGTTTGAGGATCGCTCGTTGAAACCGAATGTTGCCATGGAGGTTGGAGATATGAAGGCAACGATAAAGGGCCTTTCCTCGTCCCGATCACAAAAAGCGGATGTCCAAATTGAAGGTAAAGTAGGCCGGCATGCACCTCTGAATATTTCCGGTGAGTTTATTCCTTTTGGCGATAAAGTCTATACGGATATGAAAGTGTCCCTTAAAAATTTCGAACTGACCGGTTTGTCACCGTATTCCGGTAAATATGCCGGGTATACTCTGGAAAAGGGCAGGCTCTCTCTGGCCCTCGAATACACACTGGAAGAAAATGTAGTCAACGGAAAAAACGCGATTCTTATCCAGAGGCTTACCCTGGGCCAGCACACGGACAGCCCGGACGCTGTTCAACTGCCGATTAAACTGGCGGTAGCCCTTTTAAAAGACAGACAGGACAATATTGATATCGATGTGGACGTAACAGGTAATATCGAT
The DNA here is from genome assembly GCA_030670715.1 of Deltaproteobacteria bacterium. Lineage (GTDB taxonomy): Bacteria > Desulfobacterota > Desulfobacteria > Desulfobacterales > SG8-13 > DAOVBC01. The sequence continues at coordinate 2,670 of DAOVBC010000265.1, forward strand.
GACCCGCATTTTGACGTCGGTAATATGCTGGCCAATACGATGGTCAAGTTTGTCAACGGTGTTGTCACCGCCCCATTTAAATTATTGTCAGGAACGGTGGGGACCATCAGTGGTACAGATGCAGAGTTAAGTCATGTTGCATTTGATTCCGGCAGTCAAACTTTGCTCCGAGAACAGACCAAAAAGCTCGACGCTATCGCCAGGGCACTGCATGAACGCCCTGTGCTGCGGCTTGAAATTAAGGGCCGGGCAGACAACCGTTCCGACAGGAAAGTCCTGGCCGAAAACGCGCTGGAGAAGCACCTCAAACGTTTGAGAACGCGAGAAATGCAGGCGGAGGGAGTATCGGTTCCGGACGATACGGGCGAAATTGTACTTTCCGGAGAAGATCGCCTCCGCCTGTTGCCCCGGGCTTATGAGGAATCCATCGGAAAACTCCCGAAAGCCCCTTCGAGTGAAGGTAAAGGTCCGGAGGCCATTGGTGAACTCGAGAAAAAATATCTGGAAAATAGCGACATTGACGAAGACAAACTGCGGCAACTCGCCCGACGGCGGGCCAGAGCAATAAAAGATTATTTAGTCAGCAATGGAAAAATCGATCAGGAAAGAGTGTCCCTGGAACGGGAGAAAATCGAAGAATTGGCAGAGGGCGAACCCGTCAGTGCCGTATTATCTCTATCAGCCGGATAGGCTATTGTAAAAATTCCGAAATGTCTAATTCTCTTTTATCTCAGCGGGCTCGGTGGTAAAACCGGAGAAAAGCCGCCCGAGGGTTTTGGCAATTACCGGAACCGCCGGCGGTACACGCCGGCTGCTTTCTTCAATGTTGCGAATCATGGACAGGTGAGTGCCGCGAACCGTTTGATGGGCAATTCCGTCAAGACGTGTCGATTCGACCGTCACCAGCCCATCACCCAGACCATCGGTTACGGACTTTATAAATCCTACCAGGTCACCCAGCATGTCCTGCTCTGCACTACTCGCTCTTTTGCGGGTGGAGCTGACGAATCGGTCAATATCATTTTGATCCCACGGGCTGGCGATACCGGCAATGATCAGCATGTTCACATCCTGCGGATGGGGCCGTGCATTTAAGGTTTGCAGAAACCGGCTGTTCGGGATCAGATCTATTTTGGCCTCGCCGGCACCGTCCAGTATGCCCCGGAGCCAGTGACCCTTGCCTTCTGTCATGTGAATCCACTGGTCCCGAATTTCCGTAAAAATGCGCAACCGTGAGAGCTCCGAGCCGTGGTTGGGTGTGCCCACCATAATCAGTCCGGCAACCCGGGGGACTTCACCGGCACGCACTTTGTCGCTGTAGGCGAACTGCGGACCGGTCAGAAGTTCGCGGGATACCAGGCCACCCATACTGTGGGCCACAA
>DAOVBC010000255.1 GCA_030670715.1 Deltaproteobacteria bacterium
ATACCTTGTTATCATAGTACCATCTATTTGAAAAGTTTTTAAACCGTTTCTTCCTTGTCGTACACGTTACAGATACAGCACAGAAAGGTCGACGGGCTGTCGCTGGTATTTTTCATGCCGTGCGGCTGCATGCTGGGAATGTAAATCGAGGTCCCCGGACCGCAAACGGCTTTCTTTTTTAACTCATCCGTATCCGGATCAAACTCCCAGCACTCGAATTCGCCGGATACAATGTACATGGTCTGGTGGTAAAAGTGATTGTGGATCGGAATTTGCCCTCCCGGTTGAATGGTGAACAGCCTCAGGCCGTATTCCGGGTAGCCGTTGCCGTCATCGCCGAATTCAGACAACCACCGAACACTGGTTCCAACGACATCATTCATTTGCTCACGGTAAGGGAACTTTTTTATTTTTTTATCTTCACAGTCCTGCCAGTGGGTTATTTTCATGATTTTTCTCCTTTGTATCCTGATGAAGCGAAGTTCGGATTATAGAACCCTCAGCCTGATTGACAACTCGTCCAACTGGGCCTTACCGGCCTCAGACGGGGCCCGGGTGAGCAGACAAGCGGCTTTCTGGGTCTTTGGAAAGGCGATCACATCCCGGATTGAAGACTCGCCGCAAAGGATCGAAATCAAGCGGTCAAAGCCAAATGCGATTCCGCCGTGAGGCGGTGCACCGGATTCGAATGCGGAAAGCAAAAATCCGAATTTTTCCTTATATTCTGCCGGCGCCAGACCCAGGGATCTGAACACCCTTTCCTGTAGTTTGCGCTGATGAATACGGATACTGCCGCCGCCGATCTCGGAACCGTTTAACACCAGGTCATATGCCCGGGATTTTACCGCCGAGGGATCTTTTTCAAGCAGATCATAGTCTTCTTCCAGGGGTGCGGTAAAGGGATGATGCAGAGCCTGATAGCGTTTTTCGTTTTCATCGTATTCCATCAGAGGGAAACGGGTGATCCAGACAAAGTTAAAGGCCTTTTCATCGATCAAACCGAGTTTTTTTCCCAGGTGGTTACGCAGATTCCCGAGGGCATCATTGGCAATTTTGGGTTGATCCGCCACAAAAAAGATCAGATCCCCCGCTTCCATTTCAATCCTGCGGGCAAGGGCGTCTTTCTTTTCATCGCTGAAAAACTTGGCAATGGGAGACTGCCACCTGTTGTCTCTGACCTTAATCCAGGCCAGCCCCTTGGCGCGGTACACCGTGGTGAATTCTGTCAGGTCGTCAATTTCCTTGCGGGACATGTCAATACAGCCTTTGGCATTCAGGGCCTTGACGATGCCACCTTTTTTCACGACACTGGAAAACACCTTGAAATCCGAATCGACGACAATGTCGGAAATATCTTTCAACTCAAGGCCGAAACGGGTGTCGGGTTTATCGAGACCGAACCGCCCCAGCGCCTCGTCATATGACAACCGTGGAAACGGTGTGCCCAGGGATACACCAAGAACGTCCTGATACAGTTGTACCATCATGTCTTCGGCAACAGCCATCACATCATCTTCACCCACAAAGGACATTTCCAGATCGATCTGGGTAAACTCGGGCTGGCGATCCGTCCGCAGATCTTCATCTCTAAAGCAGCGCACGATCTGATAATACCGGTCAAACCCGGAGATCATCAAAAGCTGTTTGAATATCTGGGGGGATTGCGGCAGCGCATAAAATTGCCCGGGGTTGACCCGGCTGGGCACCAGGTAGTCCCGTGCACCTTCAGGAGTACTGCGGGTTAAAAACGGCGTTTCAATGTCCAGAAACCCGCCGGCGTTTAAAAACTGCCTGACGGAAGCAGCCGCTTTATGCCTTAAGATAATATTTTTCTGAAGTTCCGGACGTCGCAGGTCGTGGTGGCGGTTTTTCAGACGCACGGTTTCGGATGCATCGATATCATCTTCAATCAGAAACGGCGGTGTATTCGCACGGTTCAGAATTTTCAGCTCCGTCACCAGCACCTCTATTGCACCGGTTTTAAGTTTGGTATTTACCATTCCTTCTGGTCGGTGGTCGACCCTGCCGCGCACCCCGAGAACAAATTCGCTGCGGATGGCATGGGCCTTGGCATGGACATCCTTATCGACATCCGGATTAAATACCACCTGGGTAAGTCCCTCCCTGTCACGCAAGTCTACGAATATGACGCCGCCGTGATCTCTTCGTCGCTGTACCCATCCCATGAGCACAACTTCTTTTCCCACGTCATCAGCACCCAGCTCGCAGCAGGTGTGGGTTCTCCGCATTGCACCTAGATTGTCCGACAATTAAAGCTCCTTGTTTAATTGGTTATATTGGTTTGATTTGGTAAATTGGTTGATTCGTTCCATTGGTTAAATTGGTTTGGTTGGTAAATGAAATAGCGATGGAGCAACACTGTTAACCAATAAAACAAATTAAACAAACAAAACTAACCAACCATTACCGTTTTTTTCACTTCTTCTGTGATTTTATCTATTGGAATGGACACCTGATCCTTTGTCTGCATATTGCGTAGGATAACGGTTCCCTCTTTCAGTTCATTATCACCGACGATCAGCACATATGCAGCGCCCAGTTTGTCAGCCCGTTTCATCTGGCTTTTTAGGCTCCGGTTGCTGAAATCCATTTCGGCATTGATTCCCTCCAGCCCGAGGTCACAGATCCATAGAAACGCTTCGTTGCGGCTTTTTTCTCCCAATGCGGCCACGAAGAGATCCGGCTTTTTTACAGGAGTGGCTTGCAGGCGGCCCACTATTTCCGCCAGGCGATCCAGCCCGATGGCAAAGCCGGTGGCTGGCTGGTCCGGTCCGCCAAGCATTTTTACAAGGCCGTCGTATCGCCCGCCTCCGGCCACGGCGCTCTGAGCGCCCAATGCACCGGTCTGGATTTCAAATGTCGTTCGTGCATAATAATCGAGTCCTCTAACCAGGCGTTTGTCGGCAACAAAAGAGATATTCAGTCTGTTGAGGTATTCCTTTACGGTTTCGAAATCCTGCCGGCAGTCATCACACAGGTGATCAAGTATGGACGGTGCTTCGGTCAATGCCTCTCGACAGGATGGCACCTTGCAGTCGAGTACCCGCAAAGGGTTCCGTTCTCTTCTTCTCTGGCAGTCCGCGCAAAGCTGATCCGCTATGGAAGCCAAAAAGCCCGACAGCGCCTTGCGGTATCCGGGACGGCAGGCTGGGCACCCGAGTGAATTGATGTGCGCTTTGACATCGGTGACCCCGAGCCTGGAAAAAAGTGTCATCAACAGGAAAATCAGCTGAACATCGACCAGCGGCGACGCAACCCCGAATATCTCGGCATTGATCTGGTAAAACTGTCGATAGCGTCCTTTTTGCGGTCGCTCCCTGCGAAACATGGGACCGGTGGTGTATAATTTCTGGACCGGATCGGCTGCATGCATTTTGTGCTGAATATAGGATCGCACGATTGAAGCGGTGGCTTCCGGTCGCAGCGTGATCAGATCGCCTTTGCGGTCCGGGAAGGTGTACATCTCCTTTTCTACGATGTCAGTGTCTTCCCCGATGCTCCTGGCAAAAAGCTCCGTCCGCTCCATTACCGGTATCCGGATTTCTTTAAATCCAAAATCCTCAAACAGCGCAGAGGCTGTCTTTTCGATCTTCTGCCAGGTTTCAACCTCCCCGGGCAGTATGTCTTTGAACCCTCTGATTAACTGGATCATTTTTATTATTTCCGTGATGGCTTCGGTTTTTAAACTTTCTTTTTTATCCCAGTGATGCCGTTGAAGTCAACAGTAATATTCTAACGAGAGTTATCGGGTTTGTCGGGTTCATCGAGTTCGTTGGGTTTCTCGATGATTCCAAGTTTCAAGTTTCTGGTTCTTCACAGCCGGCAATTGAGCGAACCTGCAAACAGGCGAACGGGCCAAGGCGGAGATATACGATAGGCGATATTCGATCCTGGATGTTCGATATTCGATTTCAAGTGCGCGATATGGGATAGACAACGCCTCTTTCTGATGTTATGAGCCATCAACTGTGAGCAATGAGCTAATCAGGCGTTCCAGCAATGGATACTCGATAACCATTGCCAGCAACTGATGTCATGAGTTATCAGCTATTTGTGCGCTGCTGGAAATAGATTCTTACTTGACAACCGGACCGGTATCTGTTGATTTGTTGATTTTACAACTCGGGCGGAAATTTTACTAACAAAGGAGGAATGTACAATGAAAAAATTATTCATTCTCATGATCGCCGCCGCAATGATTCTATCATCA
>DAOVBC010000047.1 GCA_030670715.1 Deltaproteobacteria bacterium
ACCGTATTGGCGATGGCACTGCCTGAGATGGAGCCAAAAAGGCCGCTGGCGATGACAGACACCTTAGCGGGTCCGCCAATTTTATGACCCACAGCCGCCAGGGGCCAGTCTATAAAAAATCGCTGAGCGCCGCATTTTTCCAAAAAGGCGCCAAAAAGAACAAAAAGAATCACGTAAGTGGCCAGAACATTGGCCATGATGCCGAACACACCATCGCTTTTATAAAATATGCTGGTGCACAGTTCAGGGAATGTGTCACCGGCATGGGAAATAATCTCTGGAAAGTACGCCCCGTACACCCCGTAACCGAGCATCAAGACACCGAGAACAACAAAAATATTGCCTACCACCCGCCGGGCCAGTTCAATGCCGATGAGAACCCCGACCATTGCAATGGTCATGTCAAACGGCGTTTCAGCTCCGGTCCGGTAGTTGATAACTTCAAAATTGAGCATCCAGTATCCGATGGTGATGATCGAGAGTAGAATCAACAGGTAATCAGCCGCCCGCAGAATCGGGTTCAACCCCGGCCATTTCCTGGATTTGGATTGATATGCCAAAAATACCAGGACATAGGTGATGATCACGTAAATTCCTCGGTGATACTGTGTGGCCGCCGGTTTTGCCACCGCAGAGTAGGAATAAAACAGCACCAGACCGACCGCCAGTACATCGAAAATGATCTTTTCTATTTTTTTTAACTTATCATACACTCTTTTTCACCCTGTATTTGGTATTTCGGCTAATAAAGTAACGGACCTATAGCCAATAAAAAGGTAATTATAAGTTTGCCATAAGTTCTCGAGCGTCTCGATCCTGGAGTGATGGAGTATTGGAGTATTGAAAAAAAAGACATCAGCCCCTTAGCCATCACTCCAACACTCCAGTACTCCAATACTCCGAAATTAATTGAAATTAAAAGCCCCCAAAATGGATTGCCTTCTTTTGGGTTATAGATCCGTAAAGTAATAATATGGGGGGTGAGATATGGGCTGTTCTGCATTAGATAATCATAAGTCTAAACCCATATCTCACATTTAACTGTCAAAAATAAAATCGGCGGGCGATTTTATTTCAACATTCCTTTTTCTTTCCAGAACTTTTCGGCACCGGGATGAAACGGGGTAACAATACCGGTGGCGCCGGTTTGCAAGCTCATCTTTTTGAAGGTCTTTTTCTGTCCATACATATGTTTCAGACCCGCATCCGAGTATATAATGGAAAGAAGTTCGTAAACTATATCCGCGGAAACTTTGGAATTGGCTACCCACAGAGTGCTGTCCTGGAAGGACGGTGCGGCATAACCTACACCCCTGTAAGTGCCGGCAGGAACTGAAAGTTTTCCAAAATAAGGATACTTTTTGTAAAAGCCGGAGGCTTCGGCATCTGCATCCAGGTTTAGCAAAGCAATGTCGTTGGTCTGGGCCGCCATAATCACGGCACCGCTCGGAAAAGCAGTGAAAAGCCAGAACGCATCCAGCTGATTGTTACCGAATGCGGCCGCGGCATCGTTATAACCCATGGCATTGCGCTCGATCTTGTCCCAGACGCCCATATGGGTAAAGAACAGCTCGCAGTTGGCGAAAGCACCCGAGCCGGCATTGCCGACCCCGACCTTTTTGCCGACCAGGTCTTTAACGCTCTTAATCCCGGAACCGGCACGAACTACCAGCTGCGCCGGGGCACCGTAAAGCCACGAGACCGCTAACACGTTTTCATATTTCTTGGGATCGTTTTTCATCATTCCATTTCTGCCCAGAAATACATGGCCGGAATAGACTACACCCATTTGCTGCTTTCCTTTGTCCACTTTCCGTAAGTTTTCCACAGAGCCGGCTGATGATTGCGCCTTTACCGTAAATCCTTTTATCGCTTTCACCGGATCATAAACCTGGATACCGTTGGCAACCACCTGGAAAGTACCACCGGCCGGGCCCCCACCGAAAACGATTCTTTTTTTTGCGAACGAAGGTCCGGCAAACGCAACGGTTATCAGTGAAAACGCACAAATACCAATAATAACTGCAAATAATTTGTTTCTCATTCCAATCCTCCTATAACATGTGTGTGTTTGAATTTCTTTTTATACGAAGCTATTAATATTGAGAATTTACAACATGGCAATAATTCGCCATTTTATCTCAATTAGCCGAACAGTCTTTTCTGAACCACCTCCTTTCATGCCTCAATGCAACATTGATTTTTCCGATTTCTTAAATCGAATCAGAATTACTCTTTTTTCGACACCCTCCAGTTCGGAGGCGCAACAAAATTTGATGCCGCAAGCTCCTGGGGCCAAATGCACTCGAATTTGCCGTCAATGATCTGCAGAACCTGTGTCGGGAGGCTATTCTGCCTCTGGAACTTATCATAGGAAGAAAACTTGACCGGGCCGAAGGGCGTGGTGAGGTTGGTGCTGTCCAATGCCGCCCGTATATTTTCCGGGCCAAAAGACTCCGCCCTTTTTAGCGCATCTGCTGCCACTAGAAGTGCTGAAAAGGCCTCCGCGCCATGATAGTCGGGCGGTATGGAATACTTATCAATGTATCGGTCATAGTATTTTTGGGTCCCGGGATAGTGCAATTGGTGTGTCCACAGGGTAGCTGTCAACAGATTATCGGCAAAGTGTCCGGCTTTTTTTATGAATTTCCGGTGGGTAAACCCCCCGGCGCCTCCAACCAACAACGAATTTATGCCTGCTTCTCGTATAGTTTTGACCAGCAAAGCGGCATCACTAAGGTATGAAACCATATAGATTACATCAGAGGGCTCTTCTTTCAGGGAAGCGATAATGCGTTGAAAATAAGTCGCTTGCAGCCTTTCCTTGTGATAGGGTTCGATCTTTTGAATGTCAATGTCATTTTCCCGGCAAAACCACATCATTCTCAGGGCGCCGCCTGTGCCGAAAGGGCTGTTTTCATAAACGATTGCCATTGATTTGGGTTTAATTTTTTTCAGAAAAAAATCTTCCAGCCCTTTTGTGTATTCGCCGGCCGGGGCATTGAGCCGGTAAACATTTTTCCATTTTCTCTGGGTGATCCGGTCGTCTGCCGCAGTGCATATCAGAAACGGCCGATCCAGTTTGTTCGCCATCCGGGCCATATACACGGTATTGCTGCTTTGATAGGCGCCAACCAGCATGATGACCTTTTCTTTTTTAACCAGTTCTCTGATAATTTTTTCCCCCGGTTCACGTTTGCCCTGGTCGTTGGCGTAGACAAGCTTTAACGGCCGGCCCTTGATTCCGCCTGCTTTGTTGATATCTTCCAGAGCCATTTCAAATGAATTTTTCATCATGGTCGCATAGGGATATCTCTCGGAATGCGGAATACCGATAAGCACCGGCTCAGAAGCCTGGCTGGTTTCCGGGGCTAAAACACTTCCTGCAATTAACGCACCGACTGTAATGCAGATGAGTAATGTTGATCTGTGCTTCATGACCCACCCTCCTTATGGCCCAAAAAGAGCAAAGAATATTCCAGCGGTAAGGGTTCACGAAGAAATAAGTTCGCAATTTTTAGCGTTGAGGCACCCGGCTGGCAAGGCGCGAAAACGCAGTAATATATGGTATTATTTTAAATATAAAGCCAGTAAAAAGATGTCAATTGGACTATTTCTGATTTTTTTGTCAGAAATATTCTTACAAAAGGGGTTGGGAAGTGAACTTAGTTCTCTTTGCCCGCCCTGCTGCCGGCGGTGTAGAAATTCCAGCGCTTCTTTTATGCCTCGATCAAATGATTCTGGATGGCAAAACGGGACAGTTCGGCATTGTTGCGAAGGTTCAGCTTTTTAAGCAGGCGCGACCGGTAGGTGTCGACGGTTTTAATGCTGATCCCAAAGGCTTTTGCGATTTCACGGTTGGTATTGCCAAGGGCCAAGCGCCTCAGGACCTGAAGTTCACGCATGGACAGCGAATCGAGAGGCGTCTGGCCCTGTTTTCCTCTGGCCACACGCAGGGCAAGCGCCTCGGTGGCCTCGTCGGTGAGATAACGGCCGCCTTCAAGCACCTTTCGAATGGCATTGACCAGCTGCTCCGGGGCGGATTGCTTGGTGATGTATCCCATTGCGCCGGCTTCGATAGCACGCACCACGTATTGGCCTTCTTCGTGCATGGTTAGTACGAGAACGGGCAGATCAGGATGCCGGACGTTGAGCCGGCTGATAACTTCCAGACCGTCCAGACCCGGCATGGAAATGTCGACCACGGCGACATCCGGGATTTCTTTTTCCACCCGTCGAATGGCCTCGCGACCGTCGGCCGCCTCTGCAATCACCTCCATATCACCGCTTTCCTCGATGATGCGTCGCAAACCGGCCCGGACAATACTGTGGTCATCAGCTAATAAGACTTTAATCATAATCGATCGGCACTTTAAAATATACCTGCGTCCCCTGCTCCGGCTGTGATTGAACCTCCAAAATGCCGCCCGCCAGACCGGCTCGCTCACGCATTCCGGCCAGCCCCAAGCCTCCAAATTCGTCAAGGTCGGAAGGGTTAAAGCCTCTTCCATTGTCCACCACGGCCAGAGTTAAAATATCGCTCTTAACACGCAGCGCTACATCCACGTGGCCGGCTTCTGCGTGGCGGGCCACGTTGGTCAGGGCCTCCTGGGCAATGCGGTAGGCGGCTGTGGCGACCGTATCATTCGTGCCCGGAACATCATGATGATCGAACACGCAGGTGATTCCAGTCCGTTTTTCAAAATCGGTTGTATAGGACTCAAGGGCATCCATCAACCCTAAATCGTCGAGAACACCCGGTCGCAGCCGGAAGGCCAGACTCCTCACATCTTCGATGGTCTTATCGATCAATCCGCACATTGTCAAGGCCCGCCGGGCGGCCCTTGTATCGATTTCCTTCAAACGATCCTGTATCCAGACTGCATCCATGCGCAACGCGGTAAGAACCTGCCCGAGTTCGTCGTGCAGCTCCCGCGCAATGGCGTAGCGCTCTTTCTCCTGGTTGGCCATGATGCTTCCGGAAAGTCGACGCAGTTGATCCTGCGCTTTTTTCACGGCTGTGATATCGGTGGCGATGCCGCATATCCCGCGGGTGTTGCCGGACTCATCGTACACAGGAAATTTTACCGACAGATAGGTGTGCAGGCCGTCACTTTGAGAAATGTGCTCTTCCACCTGGCGGGGACGGCTTTGCGAAAGGGCCTCAAGATCATGGGCGCGAAACTGGTTTGCGACTTCCTGCGGCAGAATCTCGTAATCGGTTTTGCCGCGAACATCTTCGGTTTTTACCCCGAACAATTCTTCATAGCGGGAATTGACCAGCAAATATCGTCCCTCGATGTCTTTGATATAAACAACTGCCGGCGTATATTTCAGAATGCTGGTGATCTCCCTGGTTCTGATTTCAACCTGGCGCTCAAGATCTTTTGAATACCGGCTCAGCTCTTCCTTGGCCAGCTTCAACGCTTCTTCCGCCTGTTTGCGCTCGGTAACGTCAATTGAAACGGCCAGGGTGCGGCTGATATTGCCCTCGCTATCGCGATCGGCGATGGCGGAGAGGAGAATGTCGATTTTTTTCCCATTCTTTTTAATAAACTGATAGGAAATATCTTTGCAGAAACCGGTTTTAAAAAATTCATGAAACACTGTATTTTCAGCATAGTCCCGGGATTCTTTCGACATGAAATCGGTCAGTTTTTTTCCGATGACTTCCGATCGCTGATACCCGAGCGCTTCGGCCCAGTAGTCACTAACGCTCACCAGACGTCCGCTGGTATCGATTGAATGCAGCATGGCGGGGGTGTGGTGATAGAGGGAGCGATATCTCTCTTCGCTTTCTCTCAAGGCTTTTTCCACCGATTTGCGCTGGGAAATTTCCAGGCTGGCCTTTCGATAAAGAAAAAAAACCGCCGCTCCTACCAGAATACACAACGCCAGAACAACCGGTCCTGTGATTTTAAAAAGCGGGTCGGAAATACTTCTGGAAATTGCTTTCAGGCTGCGCAGGTGAATCACCTTCCACCCCGGATAATTTTCAGGATTCACATCGGACGTTTGCATCTGGTATGTGACACCCGATCCATCAATCGCATATTTATCCCCCTTCGGTTTCATACCGATCCAGTCCCAGGGCCCGGTGCCGAATTGTCGTGATCTGGCGATTTTTTTTCTGTCCTCAGAAGAAATCTTCCATATGACCTTATACAGCCACTCGCTGACATTCGAAATAAACACCACACCGCGGGGGTCCGTAACAAGTACAATCTCTTCTTCCAGCAAAGCGAGTTCTTTTTCGATCAGCTCAATGGACCCTTTGATAACCACCAGTCCGATGGGGATATCTTCGCCTTTTTCAAAAATCGGATAACTGTGGTACACACCGCGTTTGCCGGATGTGGTGCCTAACGCCAGATAGGTCGCCGGTGCCTTGTGAAAGGCTTCCTGGAAATAGGGTCGAAACGCAAAGTTTTTCCCGACAAAGCTATCAGGCGCATCGCGGTTGCTTGAAGCGATGGTGGTGCCTTTATAGTTCATCAGATAGCAGACATCGACCTGCAGTGCCGCCTTGTAAAGATCCAATATTTCATTGGCTTTTCGCTGGGCTTCAGCGCTGGGACGGATCAGCATTTCCAGCAGCTGGTCCATGCCCGCCAGCGTTTTTACCACTTTGATGTTTTCCGAAAGAAACGAGGACAGGTTTTTGTTAATCAGTTCCAACTGAACGACCGCCCGCCGTTCGGCTTCTTTTAAGGCTGAATCCTTAATGGATGAGTAATACAGATAGCCGCCGGTGTAAGCAGACACAACGGCCAGCAGGGATAATATCATTAATATGTGTCGAAGACGCATAACCTCTATCTCTTTGACGGTTTAAGGCTGTTTATTCTTAACATGTTAGTCGGTATACCTACACTGCCTTTTATGGAATTCCAAATGACAAATTTCAAATTATAAATCGCAATCCAGATTGCTGTATGTCACCACTGGTCCTGATTCGGCAATCTGCAAGCCCTCCTTCGGCAGAAGCGGTCCCGGGATAACGCGCACGGTCCGAAGGTCGAATTCTTTCTGCAACGCATCGACATTGCTGTTTTTCAGGCCCCTTATTTTTGAAATGCTGCGCGGGTGGACCCGGAGGGTGACCGCATCCCGGTGATGGCCTTTTTCTCTTAACAGCAACCGCGCCATGTCGAGAAATAATTCCGAATGAACCAGGTGACCGAAAGCAGGATGATAGGGTCCGGCCATAATAGATCCATTTTTCGCAGAATTCTCAAACGCCTGCAATCCCATTCGAATAACGGAAATGTCATGTTTCCGGAAATACAGAAACAGCTGCTTGACAAGGGTAATACTTTTTTCCAGGGTCGGGGGTCTGTATTTTCCTGATTGATACCATTCGGCCAGCCGGCTGTTTTTTAGAACCGCCGTCGGATAAATTCTGACAAAATCCGGCTTGAGATTTACAATTTTGCGGCCGGTTGCATACAGTCGATCTTTATCATCCCCGGGCAGCCCGACCATCATTTGAAGGCCGATTTCATAACCGTTCTTTTTTAAAAGACCGACGGCCGACACTGTATCGGCGGCGGTATGCCCCCGCATGGATAATGCCAGCACCCGGTCATCCATGGATTGGGCACCGAGCTCCACGGCGGCTACTTGATGACCTTCGAGCAAATCGAGACGCTCATCATCGATGGTGTCCGGCCGTGTGGAAAACCGGATGCCGTCAATTTTACCGTCCTGCACAAATCGGTCGGCAACCGCTAAAAAAGAATGGATGCGTGCAGGGGTGAGTCCCAGAAAATTACCCCCGAAAAACGCCACCTGGGCCGTGGACCGCCGTTGTCCTTTGTATCTGAGAAACCGATTAATCAAATTGCGGATGTCGCCCGGCGAGGGCGACTTCTGGCGGACAGATGTAATCGCCTGCTGGTCGCAGAAAGCACATTGGTGCGGACATCCTAAGTGGGGCAGGAAAACGGGAATGATAAATGGTTTGCCGCCGTCAGTATTCATGACACGTCAGTCAATTCTTTAAACTGGATCCTGGATACGCGATACTCGATGTTGAATAAAGGCTTCTACTCTTCCCCGGCAGAATAAGTTCCTTTTTCATCACGAAGAATTTCGAGTGCTTTTCTGGCCGCATCCTGTTCGGCCAGTTTTTTACTCTTTCCGGTTCCTTCAGTTTTTAGATTGCGCACTGCCAGCTGGACATTAAAGGTTTTATCGTGATCCGGGCCGTTTTCTTGAATAACATTGTACATCGGCATTTGGTGGAAAGTAATCTGAACCAGTTCCTGCAGCTGACTTTTGTAATCCTGATTTGCATCCGGGCGGTTGATGGCATCAAGCAGCGACGCAAGATGGATTTCAATAACCTTATACACCGCATCAAATCCGCCATCAAGATATACGGCAGCGATAACCGCTTCGAAAGTATCGGCTAAAATGGAACTCTTTTCACGTCCATTGGTTTGCATTTCTCCCTTGCCCAGCATGATGTGGGAACCGAGATCGATGGTTCGGGCCACCTGGGCAAGCTGGGATTCATTTACAAGGTTGGCGCGCATGCGCGAAAGATCGCCTTCTTTCAGATCCGGGAACCGTTCCATCAAAATATGCCCGACCACAAGATTGATAACGGCGTCCCCGAGAAACTCGAGTCGTTCATTATCCCGCATCCCCTCCCCAACCTGTTCATTGACATACGAACTGTGATGAAAAGCCTCGGCAATCAGGGTTTCATTTTTAAAATTATAGCACAATTTAAGCGCAAATGATTGTATATCTAAATCGTCCATGGTAATCCCTATGTTCAGGCCAAACGGGCCATTAGTTGTTCATACAATCTGTAGGGAACATGAAAATTCCCACTGCCGGTTCCCAGCTGAATTTCAGGTTTAAGGCTACCGTGGAAATCTGTACCGCCCGTCATCAAAAGTTCAAGCTTCTCAGCGAGATGCTCATAATAACGCGTTTCCTCCGGCGGGTGTTCGGGATAGTAGACCTCGATCCCCTCCAACCCCATTTCCTTAAGCGATATGATGAAATGTTCAAGGTCATTTCTGTTCGAGATATTCAGTAAAAAAGGGTGGGCCAGTACCGGAATGCCCCCGGCGCCAAGGACAATATCAAGCGCCTGCCGGCAGGGGATTCGAAATTTATCGACGTAAGCCGGTTTCCCCTGCCCGATGTATCTGTCAAATGCTTCATTAATAGAATGAACAAAACCCCTTGCCACCATCACACGGGCGATATGCGGTCTACCGATCTGGCCGTCACCGACTTCCCGCACAATGTCATCCAAGGTAATATCAAACCCCAGTTGGCTCAGGCGTCTTAATATTTCCGGGTTGCGATTTCTCCTGGCCTCCTGCAGCACCAGAAGCATCTGATTCAATTCGGAATCGTCCAGATCAAAGCCGTAACCCAGAATATGTAAGCTGCCGGAGAAGGGTGCGAACGGAGGCGGAGCAGCGCTGATTTCAACACCGGATAATAATTTGACTCCTGACGGGCAATCGATTTGCTGTGCTGCCTTTGAACCTTCGAGGGTGTCGTGATCTGTAATGGAAATTGCCGCGAGACGCTGCACCGGGGCCAATGAAAGAATTTCATCCGGCGACAGGGTGCCGTCTGAAGCAATGGAATGTATGTGAAGATCTATCCCCACATGCTCGTTATAACCCAAGGGCTTTCTCCAAAGCCTCCTCTTTGGATTTGCACTCAATGCATTGCGAAGTAACCGGTCTGGCCTTCAGCCGCTTGATTGTGATCTCCTCGCCGCAGGATTCACAGATTCCAAAAGTGCCTTTATCAATGCGTTCTAAGGCCTTTTTGATCTTTTTTATCAGTTTATGTTCGCGGTCTCGAATGCGAAGCATAAAATTCCGGTCTGCTTCAAGGGCGGCACGATCGGTGGGATCCGGGAAATTTTCCTTCGGGGTCGTCATACCGGAGACAGTATTTCCAGCCTGATTGAGGAGCTCTTCCAGCCTGTTTGTGAGAAAATCTCTGAAATATTCAATATCT
Source organism: Deltaproteobacteria bacterium (assembly GCA_030670715.1). Lineage (GTDB taxonomy): Bacteria > Desulfobacterota > Desulfobacteria > Desulfobacterales > SG8-13 > DAOVBC01. The sequence goes on from DAOVBC010000047.1 coordinate 10,003, forward strand.
TTCTTTTTCATCGTTTCGCCTTTTCTTGCTTTTTCTTTGTGCTTTGAGCTGAAGTTAGTTTTTGAAAAATAATCTTTTTATCATAACATAAAACATGTGTAAAGAACAAAGTTTTCATTGTCCGTGCAGATCAATCGTAGTATACCTTGCCCGAACTAAAATTTCTGTTCAGGTAAAATCCAAACTCCAAACAAATTCGAATATCTAATTCTCCAATATTCAACGCTAATCAACTGTTTTTTATTGATATTCTTGCTATAACGCATTTTAAACTCTACTGAAAAAGGAGAGCGGCGATGGCTTACCAGGAGATTTTTTATTCCACCGAGGGCCCGATCGGTTATTTAACCTTGAACAACCCCGCGAAAATAAACGCGCTGTCCCGACAGATGATCAAAGAGATCACTTCAGCCCTGGTAAGTGTTGCCGCAGATGAATCCATCAAGGTGGTTGTCATCAACGCCGCCGGCAAACATTTTTGTGCTGGTCATTATATGAAAGAAATGGTCGGAGGCGGTGTGAAAGAAAATAAGGATATTTTTGACAATTGTACCCGGATGATGCGCCTGATCCATGAAATTCCCCAACCGGTAATTGCACAGGTACAGGGAATTGCTACTGCAGCCGGCTGCCAGCTAGTGGCCTGGAGTGACCTGGCCGTAGCTGAAGAAAATGCCAGATTTGCGACCCCGGGGGTAAAAATCGGACTGTTTTGTACGACACCGGGGGCTGCCGTCGCCCGTGTGATCGGTCGCAAGGCGGCACTGGAAATGCTGCTCACAGGGCGTTACATTCCGGCCCGTGAGGCAAAAGAACTGGGGCTTGTTAACCGGGTGGTACCCCTTGAGGATCTGGAAAATGAAACCCGCAACCTGGCGCTGCAGATCGCAGAAGCGAGCCGATATGTGCTGGCACTGGGAAAGCAGGGATTTTACGCCCAGGTCGATCAAACGGATGAGGCCGCATTTGATTATGCCACCAATACGATTGCCCTGAACATGGGCGCCGAGGACGCTCAAATCGGAATTACAGCATTTTTGGAAAAAACCAGACCGGAATGGGTGAACAGGTAGC
>DAOVBC010000176.1 GCA_030670715.1 Deltaproteobacteria bacterium
TAAAGTTTGAGAGTTTGAGCTGAGGAGGAAACCCTATCGATGCTGTATGGAGCGATGAACCATCCGGTTTATTCGATTCTCGATGAGCTTGAAGAAATAGCCGGAATGGGGTTTGATTATCTGGAACTGACCATGGATCCACCCGAGGCGCATTATTCGCAGGTTCGTCAACTGAAGGACAGGCTGCGGAGGGCACTGGATCATCATCAGATGCAGCTGGTCTGTCACATGCCGACCTTTGTTTCCCTGGCCGACCTGACAGACAGCATCCGGCAGGCCTCTTTGAAGGAAGTGCTCGAATCCCTCCAGACCGCTGCAGAACTTGAACCGTTAAAAATTGTGGCCCATCCTGCGTACATCGGCGGAATGGGCCCTTTCGTGATGGATCTTGCCAAGCAGTATGCCCTGGAAAGCATTGCCGCCATAGCCCAAAAAGCGGATGAGCTTGGTCTAACGCTGTGCCTGGAAAACATGTTCCCCCGCACAAGGTTCTGCGTCGAAGTGGATGACTTCATACCAATATTGAAAGAGTTCCCCGCTATAAAGCTGACACTGGATACCGGACATGCCAACATCGGCAGCCCGCGCGGTAAAAGAACGTTAAAATTTATCAAAACCTTCGCAAACCGTATCGGTCACCTGCATGTGAGCGATAATTTCGGCAAGGAGGACAATCATCTTCCCATCGGCTCGGGAAACGTGAAATTCCCCAAAATTGTCAATGCCCTGAAAAAGACCGGGTATGACGGAACGGTGACGTTTGAAGTGTTTACAGATGACCGGGGATATCTGAGGCTAAGCAGGGAAAAATTTGACGGCTTGTGGAACGCGACCCCGGAGGTTTCGCAAGGTTCAAAGTGATAACCCGGTGATACAATTGAAAATCAAAGTTACAGCGAAACTTCGAGTGACAACAGGGGCGATGTTGATCTGGCTGTTGACGTTTAACCTGTTGGTTTCTGAAACCTTTGCTGCCGGGGAACTGGGCGCGATCAGGACCTTCATCGGCAAAAACGATTCAATTTTTGTTGCCGACCCGATCGGTAGAGTTGTCCTGTCAGCAAATGCCGATGAACCGCTGATTCCTGCCTCCACACTGAAAATCCTTACATCCCTCGTGGCCATTCATTACCTGGGGCTGGATTATCACTTTGCCACCGAGTTCTACGTTGATCGCGGTGATAACCTGAAAATTAAGGGCTATGGCGATCCCCTTTTGGTGTCCGAAGTCGTATCCGGTATTGCCCGGGAACTTGTAAGCAGAGCAAATAGGTTTCACAACATTATTTTGGACGACTCATATTTTGTGCAGCCGCTGGAAATTCCCGGTGTCTCAAACTCATCCGAACCGTATGATGCCCCAAATGGCGCATTGTGCGTGAATTTTAACACCATCAATTTTAAAAAAGAAAACGGTATCTATATCAGCGCCGAACCCCAGACGCCGCTGCTGCCGTTTGCCTTAAAACGGGTGCAACAATCGAACCTGAACCGGGGCCGTATTGTACTTTCTCACAATGAGAATGAGTGCACTCTGTATGCCGGACATCTGTTCAAATATTTCCTGCGCCTGGAAGGTATCAATCCCAGCGGAAAAGTGACCATCGGCACCGTGCAGGAAGACATTGACAGACTTATATACCGGTATTATTCACGATTTTCTCTGGAGGAAATCATCACCAAACTGCTGGAACATTCCAACAATTTCACTACCAACCAGGTTCTAATTGCCACCGGTATCGATGTGTACGGCCCTCCCGGAACACTGTCAAAAGGTGTCCGGGCGGTGACAGCATATGCCAAAGAGATTCTTCAGCTGGAAAGCATTTATATGACCGAAGGCTCGGGAATATCGCGTGCCAATAGAATTTCGGCCCGGGACCTGTATAAAATACTCGATGGTTTTGCCCCTTACCGTTACCTGTTGCGCCACGAAGGCCGGGAGTACTATAAAACCGGGACGCTATACGGCATCAGCACGCGGGCGGGTTACATAGAAGGTGCTGACGGAAAACTGTACCATTTCGTAATTATGATCAACACGCCGGGCAAATCAACCAACGATATCGCCAAAAAACTATTAAAGGCCCTGGAATAAACGTACGTGTTCACGGGGTACGTTTCCCCGAGCAGCGAGATTGGCGCAGTGGCCTCGTCATTTCAATGACTTAGCTGTGGGGGAGACCGCGGCTCCCGCACGTTTTTTTTTCGGGTGAACGCGGAGCGGGCAGGAATGCCCCCGCTGCTAAGTCATTGAAATGACCGGACACGCAGCCACCGGAGTGAATCGGGGAGAAGCAACCCGTGAACACGTACCAAAAAACACCCCGATACCTCATTTAAATAATAATGATGCCATCTTTAGCAAACTCTTTTATAATTGTCCATATTGACAAAAATTCAACGAGCTGGAAGAATAGAGAGTGCAATGTATGGATTGATGAAAATTGCCGCATGGGTTCTGGTCGGATATACGGCATACCTTTGCTTGCTGTTCTTCGGAGCACGCCATCTCATTTTTCCACGCAGTCAGATCGGGTATCCTCCGGGTCAGAGCAACACCGGCCTGGATATAGAAAAAATATGGCTGAACATCAGCACCGGTAAGGTAGAAACCTGGTTTTTGCCTCCGGTCGCTGACCCCGCCGCCGGACCGACACCGGTTGTGATTTTTGCCCATGGCAACGCCGAGTTGATCGATTTTGCCCCTCTGGAATTTAAACCGTTTACCGAGTTCGGAATTGGGGTATTGCTGGTGGAATATCCGGGTTATGGACGATCCGAAGGACACCCTTCCCAGAAAAGCATCACCGAAACCTTTACCGCTGCTTACGACATGCTGATTTCAAGAAGGGATGTCAATCCTGAGAAAATCATCCTTTACGGCCGTTCTCTTGGGGGAGGCGCGGTCTGCGTTCTTGCAGCCCGAAGACCTTCGGCTGCAATTATACTGACATCATCCTTTACCAGCATTCGTTCCATGTCCGCCCGATACCTCGTTCCCGGTTTCCTGGTGCGCGATCCTTTCGACAACCTGGCGGTAGTTAAAGAGTATGCCGGATCGATTCTGATCATTCACGGCAAACATGATAACATTATTCCTTTTCGTCATGGATTGACGCTGTACAAAGCCGCCAAAAACGGCAAGCTACTCGCCTACGATTGCGGCCACAATGACTGTCCGCCGAACCTGGATCGTTACTGGCAGGATGTTGCATCGTTTCTTCACCGTACCGGAATTATCCGAAATGAAACAACTGACGCAATAACTCCAGCGTTTTCGGACTGACCTGCAGGCGTTTTATTTCCTCGGATGAGATCCAGCGGGCTTCCAGTGCGTCGTCTCCCGCCTGGATTTCTCCACCAACGTAGTCGGCCACGAGGTCCACGATGACATAATGAAAAAGGATTCGTCCGTCATCATCCTGCTCCAGGTGATCGAAAGTGAAAATGGGTTCCCGGGCCCGGATCCTTAAACCGGTTTCTTCCAGTATCTCCCTTTCGACAGCGCCCTGCAGCGTTTCGCCCAGCTTTACTTTACCGCCGGGGATGGCCCATAAATTTTCGGCGGGCGGGCGGCCGCGACGCACCAAAAGCACTCCGTCATTATTAAATACGACAGCCCCGACCGCTACACAGGGCTGCTGAGGATACGAGTTGGAAAGTCGGGGTCCAGGGTTTCGCGGGTCTGCTGTCATAGGTAATATCTTATGCATAAAATTCAATCCGTCAATGCGAATCTTGATTCAGCTTATTATTACACCATCAGGCTTGACATGCCGCCTGCCAGCTCGTATTCTTCCGCGATCAAAAGAAAGGAACACGATGCAGATAAAATCCAAACTTCCGGACGTGGGCGTTACCATATTCACGGTCATGACAAAACTGGCAAATGATCATGGTGCTTATAATCTCTCACAGGGATTTCCCGATTTTGACGTCCCGCCGGATCTTATTTCCCTGGTTGAAAAATACATGCATTCCGGTCACAATCAGTATGCCCCCATGCAGGGAGTGCCGGCACTGAGGGAGCGCATTGCCGAAAAAATTGCCGATATATACAATGCCGAGGTTAACCCCGAAACCGAGATCACCGTTACTTCCGGTGCCACCGAAGCGCTTTTTGCGGCTATTACGGCGACAGTCAGACCGGGGGAGGAAGTGATTGTTTTCGAGCCGGCTTACGATTCCTACGTACCTGCCATTTTATTGAGCGGTGGACGGCCGGTGTATGTTAAGTTGAAATATCCGGACTATCATATCGACTGGGATGAGGTCAGCGATGCCGTTTGCGACAAAACCCGTCTGATCATTATCAATTCGCCCCACAATCCGACCGGAACCGTATTAACAGACGAGGACATCTCGGCGCTCAAGCACATTGTCCAAAACACGAATCTTCTGATCGTCAGTGACGAAGTTTATGAGCACATTATTTTCGACGGGCTGCCCCATGAGAGCATGCTGAGGCATTCGGAGCTGGCCTCCCGCAGTTTTGTGATTAGCTCATTCGGTAAAACCTATCACGCAACCGGCTGGAAGATCGGATATTGCGCTGCTCCGGCATCCCTATCAACGGAGTTTCAGCGAATTCACCAGTTCCTGACTTTTGCTTCCAACACACCGATTCAGCTTGCATATGCCGACTTCATCCTTAAAAAGGACGTCTATCTTGAGCTTTCAACATTCTACCAGCAAAAAAGAGATTTGTTCTTATCACTGATAAAAAGCTCCCGCTTTAACCCCCTGCCCTGCCATGGAACTTACTTTCAGATGCTGGATTATTCGTCTATATCGGACGAGCCGGATATTGTGTTTGCAAAACGCATGACGACCGAAAGTGGTGTAGCCTCCATCCCGCCTTCTGTCTTTTATCACGGAAAAGATGACCATAGAGTGCTCAGGTTTTGTTTTGCCAAAAAAGATGAAACTATGGAAAAGGCGGCGGAGATCTTATGCAGGATTTAATCGTTACGTTGATTCAAACCGAGCTGGTCTGGGAGGACATAAACGCTAATCTGGAGCGGTTCGAAAAACTCATAGATGTTATCGACGATCAGACGCATCTCATTGTCCTGCCCGAGATGTTCAGTACCGGCTTCAGCATGAATGCCGAAAATCTTGCTGAAAGCATGCAGGGCAGTGCCGTCCGCTGGCTCCGTAAAAAAGCCCGCGAGAAGAAGGCTGATATCGCCGGCAGTGTCATCATTGCCGAAGATAACAATTTCTATAATCGTTTGTGCTGGGTCAGACCGGACGGGGAGTTGATGACCTATGATAAAAGGCATCTATTTAGATACGCCGGTGAAGAAAAGGTTTACACGGCCGGTGAAAGAAATATTCTGGTGGAGCTGAACGGCTGGAAAATTCGGCCGTTTGTCTGTTATGATTTACGGTTTCCTGCCTGGACGAGAAATTCCGGCAACCGGTACGATCTGGCCCTGTTTATCGCCAACTGGCCGGCAAAAAGAGCGGCCCACTGGAAAATATTGCTCCAGGCGCGGGCGATTGAAAATCAGGCCTATGTCATCGGCCTCAACCGAATCGGCACCGACGGCAACGGCCTTTATCACAGCGG
>DAOVBC010000069.1 GCA_030670715.1 Deltaproteobacteria bacterium
TAAACGGTCTGAATTCATACCCGCACAGGGTTTCGACCCGCTGTTCGTCCTGGCCCGATCCGTGTGTCAGTACACCCAGCACCTGTGTTTCGCCGCGGGTAAACAGGGCGCTTCCATGGGGTCGGGGGAGAACATTCACTTCGCAGGCGATGGGGCGGATTTCATCAAATTTTCGGCCATCGATCCGGCGGTTCTCTTTCAGAACCAGGTCCCGGCAGATCGATTTCTGGAGGTCCCCGAAAATATCATATACTTCTCCCTTGCAATCGGCATATTCTTCCCCGAGATTTCCGAAATAATCCGCCTTGAGATTCCTGAGGGCCGAATTGCGTTTGATCTTATCAGGGATTAAAATGGCCTCACGCATCGGAGCCTTTAATTCGGCGTTGATTTTACGGGTCTGATCAGGGTCTTTTTCAGGCGACTGAAAAGGCCGCTTGGTCACGCCGGCGGCTTCATGCAGCTCTTCCTGAAGCGCTATAACCGATTGCATTTCGTTATGTCCAAAATAGATGGCTTCGAGCATGTCGGCTTCACTGACGATATTTCCGCCGCCCTCCACCATTACGACACCATTCTTGGACCCGGCAACGATGATATTGATATCGGATTCTTCCCATTCGCTGATGGCAGGGTTGATTTTCAGCTGTCCGTTGATACGGCCGACGCGAACACATGCTATCGGTCCTGCAAAGGGAATGTCCGACACTTCAAGGGCCGCTGAAGCCCCGATCATTGCAAGTGTGTCCGGATCATTCTCCTGATCCATTGACAGCACCGTTGCGATGATCTGGGTGTCAAAACGGTAGCCTTTCGGAAACAAAGGGCGTATGGGGCGGTCGGTCAGGCGGGCGGTCAGGGTCTCTTTTTCACTGGGTCTTCCGATTTCGCGTCGAAAGTAATTGCCGGGGATACGACCGGCGGCATAAATCTTTTCCTGATATTCCACCGTTAGTGGCAGAAAATCAGTTTGCCTTTCTTCCTGTGAGGAGACGACCGCCACCAGCACTGTGGTGTCGCCATACTTGACCAGTACCGAACCGGAAGCCTGCTTGGCTACCTTGCCAGTTTGAATGCTCAGCGTTTTTCCTCCGAGCTGAGCGTTTAGTGATATTTCCATTTTTTCTCCTTAACATTGAGCGAGATAACCCGCTGTAATAGCATTGTAAGTTGCTTAATTGAGTGCAGTTTAGACCGGCGGGTGGCCAAAGGGCTATCGTTGGCATCATCCGCATAACCCGTTGAGGGGTGCTGCACTTTCTTCAGGTCTGAGTTGCCCCTAACGTTTTAAGCCGAGGACTTCAATGATCGCTCGATAGCGAGTGACATCTTTGTTTTTTACGTAATTCAGCAGTCTGCGGCGCCTGCCGACCAGCATCAACAACCCCCTCCTGGAATGGTGATCTTTTTTGTGAATTTTCAAATGATCCGTGAGGTACGAGATGCGATGGGTCAACAGCCCGACCTGGACCTCAGGGGATCCGGTATCACTTTCATGCAGCTTGAATTTGTTGATCAATTTCTTTTTCTCTTCCGTTGAGAAAACCACTTTCTTTTTCCTTCCTTAGGTTCGATGAACATTACATTTTTACGTATTCGTTCTTAAACACGCAATGGTATTTTAACCGATCGCTTTGCAGGTGATAGCCAAGAACGGCGATCAGGTTTTTATGTGCATCCAGGATCTTGATGATTCCCGACGGACTTTCCGCCGCCACGTTCGGCAGATCATTTTTGTATAACACTCTGCCATGTTTTATTTTTTCAGTCAAAACTTTATTGGCCACGTATCCGGGAATGTTGCGCAGCGCTTCGGCCATGGGAATTATAAGGTCTGCCGCTTTACCCTCGCTTGCCATTTGCTGCAGTTCGGATAACCCGATTGCTTCATCAATCCGAAACCCGCAGCTTTCAAGTCTTCTGAGCTCTTTTAAATGGCCGCCGCAGCCAAGCCTGCTGCCGATGTCCGCGCACAACGTTCGGATGTAAGTACCGGCGGCACAGACGACCTCAAAGCCCACCAGCGGCAGATCGATCGTGACGACCCGAATGGAATCGATCTTAACGCGTCGGGGCGGCTTGTGAACCGCCTTTCCGCTTCTTGCATATTTGTAAAGAGGGCGCCCCTGATGCTTTAGAGCGGAATATACCGGCGGCGTTTGCTCATAACTCCCCTCAAACTGTTTGCAGGCAGATCTGATTTCTTTTTCGGAAACCGATAGTTGCGAACAGGACCCTATGGTATCGCCGGCTGCATCCTGAGTATCCGTCTCTATTCCCAGATGCAGGACGGCCTGGTATTTTTTCTTGCCGTGCAGGAAAAACCTGGCGAGTTTTGTCGCCCGGTTGAAACAGCATACCAGAACGCCGGTTGCCAGCGGGTCGAGCGTGCCGGTGTGCCCTGCTTTTTTTGCTTTCAATATTCTTTTTACAGATGCCAGTACCTTTGCGGAGGATGCATTGGGCGGTTTGTCCACCACAATCACTCCGCTGAGTTTTCCTGCATCCATCATCGTATCTGCTGCAACGCTATTCTTTTTGTACGTGTTCACGGGGTGCGTCTTCCCGATTCACTCCGGTGGCTGCGTGTCCGGTCATTTCAATGACTTAGCAGCGGGGGCATTCCTGCCCCCTCCGCGGTCTCCCGCAAAAAAACGTGCGGGACCCGCGGGCTCCCCCACGGCTAAGTCATTGAAATGACGAGGCCACTGCGCCAATCTCGCTGCTCGGGGAAACGCACCCCATGAATACGTACTTCTTTTTAAATACATATTTTCTATGAAACACCGACCGCAGGGAGGTGTTTCATAGAAAATATTCGGGCTATAGTTTTTCTGCCAGGACAACGATTTCCGATTTTACTTCCGAGAGAGTCGCGTCAATACTAAAACCGGCGGCGCTGGAATGTCCGCCACCGCCATAAGCTGCTGCAATTGTCGCCACATCGACTGTTCCGTCCGAACGCAGGCTGACATGAAACCGGTTTTGATTACCTGATGGTCCGTTACCGTTGCGAAGTTCCTGAATCAGCGCTGCGACTTTGACATCTTCAATTCTCCGGGCGTAGTGAATCAATCCATCGGCATCATCGAGCTGTGTCCCTGTCATGTTGAGCATCTCCCGGGTGACGGTCATTATCGACAGTTTCCCGTTGCTGGATATTTCAATTGAATCGAGCGCCAGGTTCAGCAGCTTGATCCGCTCTAGAGAATAGGTCCCGTAAACACACTGGGCCACATTATAGGGGGTGACACCTTTTTTCACCATTTCCGTACAAATCGCAAAAGTTGCCAGGTTGGTATTTGAAAAGCGAAATGATCCGGTGTCGGTTAATATCCCGGTATAAATGGCAGTGGCAATAGCCGTGTCAATCGGTACGGACAGATGCATAAGCAACCGGTGGATAAGCTCCGCCGTGGCACAGGCCTCAGGATCGACGAATTGGATGTCACCGAAGCCCGTATTGGTCACATGGTGGTCGATGTTGATGACAACCCGATCAGCCAGGACCGTTTGAACGGCGGAACCAATTCTTTCCGGGTCACCGCAGTCAAGAACAATAACCGTATCGAAATGCATTTCGGTGTGAAGGTCCTGTGAAATTCGATCCACCGATGGCAGAAACCGATAGACCGCCGGAATCAGGCTTTCATTGTACAGAACAACGTTTTTGTTCAACTTTTCCAGCCCCAGGCCCAGCGCTATCAAAGAACTCACCGCATCACCGTCCGGATTTGCATGGGAAACTATTAAAATAGATTTGCTGTCGGCTATGTGGCGTGCTGTCTGCTCCATCATGTATTCGTATCAATTGACTTCAGTAGTTGATCAATATGAGCGCCATAATCGAAAGAATCGTCATAGTAAAATTCTATTGCGGGCATGTAGCGCAATCCGAGCCGGCGGGCGAGATCACGCTTTACAAACCCGATTGCGCTTTCAAACCCTTGCTTGGCGGCCTCGATTTTTTGTTGTCCGCCGGTGGTTGAAAAATAGATTCGCGCGATTCTCAAATCGCGGGTCATCTTGACATTGGTGATGGTTGTCATTTCAAGCCGGGGATCTTTTATGCGTTTACTTAATATGTCCGACAGGGTCTGTTGAATCAAACCACCGACCCGTTCTGCCCGTGAATAGGACGTCATAAGTGAATTATCTCCCACTCCGTATCGATGATCTCTGCGAGCCCCAACGCATCGATCATATTAAAAATCTTATCTATTTTTGAGTTGACAACCTGACGGTCATTTCCCACAAGTGAAAAGCCGATTTCTGACCGTTGATATATGTCATTCGATCCGACTTCTGCAATCGATACGTTGAATTTGCTCTGCACCTGTCCGATGATCGATTTAACAATCTTCCTTTTGCTTTTCAGCGAGCGACATTCGTCCAGTCTGAAAGTGATAATTGCGATACCGACAACCATGGATGACTCACTGCGTTCGTCGAGCGCTTCGCTTGAAGATCACTTCGTTAGAGGATCGCTTCGCTAGAGGCCGGGCCCAGAGCTAATTTTTTGAGCTTCAAGCCCCGAAGGGGCGATCCTCAATCCGCCGCAGGCGGAGCTCCTCAAGTTCCGCGCAGCGGAACGATCATTTCTTTATAGTTCCGGTCTTATTTCCTCCAGATAATAACATTCAATGACGTCGCCGACTTTGATATCGTTGTAATTTTCAATGCCGATACCGCATTCATAGCCGCTTTGTACATCCTTGACGTCATCTTTAAAGCGGTGCAGCGATGAGTTTTTACCTTCGTAACTGACCACACCGTCCCGGATAAGGCGGAGGAGTTGACCGCGTTCGATTTTGCCTTCGGTTACGTAACAGCCTGCTATGGAACCTACTTTGGAAACATGAAACACTTCGCGAACCTCAGCTCGACCCAGGATGTGTTCTTCAAAGGTGGATGCCATCATACCGGCAATGGCATCTTTAATCTCCTTTATGACATTGTAGATGACATTGTAAAAACGCATGTCCACCCCTTCTTCGTTCGCCAGGGCCTGAACCCGGGTAGGGGGACGGACGTTAAACCCGATAATAATTGCCTCCGACACAGTGGCAAGAGAGATGTCGGACTCGGTAATCGTGCCGGTAGCCGAATGGACAATATTGATTTTTACCTCTTCATTGGACAGTTTCGTTAACGAATCGGAAAGGGCCTCAATGGAGCCATGCACATCGGCCTTTATAATGAGATTCAGATCCTTTACTTCGCCCACTTGCATATTTTCGTAAAGTTTTTCAAGACTGAGCCTGCTGGATTTGGCCAGCTCTTTTGAGCGCTGTTTCTGGCTGCGATGTTCGCTGATCTGTTTGGCATTCTTTTCATCCTCAAGGGCAAACAGTTCATCACCGGCCATGGGAACCCCGGCCAGACCGATGACTTCCACGGGAATCGAAGGGCCGGCGGTTTCAACCAGGCCGCCCCTGTCGTTCAGCATTGCCCGGACTTTTCCGTAATGAATACCGCACACAACCGGATCCCCTACGTGCAGTGTTCCTTCCTGAATGAGTACTGTTGCAACCGCCCCTCTGCCCGGATCGATTTTGGATTCCACCACATAACCGGTGGCGTGTTTGTCACGATTTGCCTTCAATTCCAGGACTTCGGCCTGCAGCAAAATCATCTCAAGCAGGTCATCGATGCCCTGGTTCTGTTTGGCCGACACCTTAACAGAAATCGTATCGCCCCCCCATTCTTCCGCTGTAAGACCGTTTTCCGACAGCTCACGGTAAACCCTTTCGGGATCTGCATTTGCCTTATCAATTTTGTTGACGGCAACAATTATCGGAACGTCGGCGGCCCTGGCATGGTTGATGGCCTCAAGCGTTTGCGGCATGACGCCGTCATCTGCAGCCACAACCAGAACGACAATATCGGTGACCTTCGCTCCTCTGGCGCGCATTGCCGTAAATGCTTCGTGGCCAGGTGTGTCCAGGAATGCAATCCGGCCTTTGGCTGTGTTTACATAATAAGCGCCGATGTGCTGGGTAATGCCGCCGGCCTCAAAATCCGTCACTTTTGTTTTCCGGATAACGTCCAGCAGAGACGTCTTGCCGTGGTCGACATGCCCCATGATGGTGACAACCGGCGGCCTTTCAGTCAATTTGCCGGGTTCATCTTTTTCTACCTTTAGAAGGGCTTCTTCCTCAAAGGTGGCGCGCTCCACCTCATAATCAAATTCCCCTGCGACCAGGACGGCTGTATCAAAATCGATGGTCTGATTTACCGTGGCCATCACGCCCATTGTCATCAGTGTTTTGATCATATCACCGGCCTTAATGCCCATCCGTTTTGCCAGATCAGACAAGACAATAGTTTCATCGATTTTGATTCTGCGTTTAATGGCCTTGGCGGTTGTAATCTGAGTTTTCTGGGCCGGTGCCGCCCTTTTGGCCATAACCCCCTTTTTCAACTTGCGGCCGCGGCGCCCCCTGCCGTAGAGTCCTTCTCCCTCGATGACCTCTTTTCTTCTAAACGAGATTTTCTTTTTAAAGAATTTTTTATCGCGATCCGGCTCTTCGTCTCTTTTGGCCTTTTTCTTCTTCCGGGCCTCTTTTGGCGAAAGTGCCCCAGGCGCAGCCTCTTTCACTACTGCCGGTTTCTTAAACGGCGATATTTTCCCCGCCGGCGCAGCGGGTTTTTTCTTTACCGGTGCTGCTTCAGTCGTCTTTTTTTCTTTGGGTGCCACCGGCATCTTGATGATTTTGGCAGATGGTTCCCGTTTTTTAACCTTCTTGACGGGTTTTTTCGGCTTTACCTTTTCCACAGCCGGTTTTTTTGCTCCGGCTTCCGATTCCGCCGCCGGGGTTTCAGCCTTCGGTTCCGGTGCAGTCGTGGTTTCAGAAACTGCTTCGGTTCCAGCGGTCGCCGCCGCCTCGGCCTTTTCAGCTGATTCTGTTTTTAATTCGATTGGCGCGGCTTCAACGGGCTCTTTTTCAGGTGGACTTTCGACTTCCACCGGCGGTTCTACCCGTTCCGTTTTTTTGCGCCTTCTGATAACAGTTGATGTTAACCGTGTTTCGGTGACGGTTTTGGCTTTTTTACCAAAAAGATCTGCCTTGATCCTTGCCACCGTTTCATCATCAAGTGAGCTCATGTGGCTTTTGACGCTAATGTCCATATCCCTTATCCGATCCATGAGAACCTTGTTGATCATGTTTAGATCCCTGGCAAGTTCATATATCCTGATCTTTGCCATTAAACCCCCTGATGTTATTAATTCAATTTATTCTATACGATATAAGTAAGCTCGTTTTCCATGTTGGGTGTCATCTGCAGTTTTTTTGAGGCGGGGTTTACCGCGACGGCCACCACGGCCGCCACACTCTATTTATTCACCTGCAGAATCTTTGCTGTCGATCACCGCCTCACCGTCTTTGTCCCGGCCGCTGTCCTCTTTCACAGTATCTCCGGTCGACTCTTCATCAGTGAGTTTTCCTTCCACAGTATCGCCGGTGGTTCTTTCTTCAGCGACTTCCTCTTCCCCGGTTTCCCCGCCTGTCGCTTCTTCAGTAAGTTCCCCTTCCATTTCCCCGGCGGCGACGGTCTCACTGGCGGCGGCGACCAGTTTTTTTGCAGTTTCTTCTCCGATCCCTCTGATTTGTACAAGATCCTCTATGGTTGCATTGCTGACTTCTTCAGCCGAGAAAAATCCTTTTTCATACAAAGCGTCCGCCATACTGATGCCGACCCCCGGAAGGGCGACCAGGGAGTCATAGCCGCTTTGCATAGCTTCGCTGTACTTGGTTTCACTTTTAACATCCAGGTGCCATCCGGTCAGCCGGGAGGCCAGGCGAACGTTCTGTCCGCGTTTACCGATCGCGATAGAAAGGTACTCGTCGGGAACAATGACTTCCATGCTACGGTTGGCCTCATCAATAATGACGCGCGAAATCTCAGCCGGTGCCAGCGCGTTACACACATACCTTGCCGGATCAACATGCCAGGAAATAATATCTATTTTTTCTCCTCGGAGTTCCTGAACAACATTCTGCACCCGGCTGCCTTTCATGCCGACACACGCCCCGACCGGATCGATGTCGGCATTATCTGAAGCAACCGCAAATTTGGCCCGTACGCCGGCCTCCCGGGATGCCCCCATAATTTTGACAATCCCTTCGCTGATTTCCGGCACTTCGGTTTTGAACACGTTGATCAAAAACTCCGGATGCGTCCTTGAAAGGATGATTTGCGGGCCGCGCGTATCGTGCAGGACATCTAAAATAATGGCCCTGATCCGCTCGCCGCGCCGGTAGGTTTCCTTTTGAACCTGTTCGCGAATGGGGACAATGCCTTCCGTGTGACCCAGGTTGACAATGATGTCCCCCCTGTCAAGGCGCTGGACAATCCCGTTGATAACTTCCCCTTTGCGATCGATAAAGCTTGAATATACGGCATCTTTTTCGGCGTCCTTCATTTTCTGAATAATCACCTGCTTGGCCGATTGTGCCGCAATTCTGCCAAAGGTAGTGGTGTCCATTTTGGTGCCGAGGCTGTCTCCGATCTGACACTCCGGGTCTAGTTTGCGCCCTTCTTCAATACTGATCTGCAGAATAGGCTCTTCGACGACTTCAGCAACATCTTTAAACTGGAAAACCTCAATTTCCCCCAGGTCTTCGTTGTATTGAACTTCAATATCCAGTTTGCTGCCGAATTTTTTACGGGCGGCAGATTTTAAAGCCTCTTCAAGCGCTTTGATAAGGACGTCACCCGCAATACCTTTGTCCTTGCTCACCTGCTCAATGACTCGCTTTATGTCTGATATAAACATCCTTTTTCTCCATGATTGACAAGCCGTGCTCTGTGGATTTCCCCGAAGGGAATGACGACTGTTCGATCATCCATCGATATTTCAACAATTCCTTCAGAAATACCGGATAAGACACCTTTGAAATTTTTTTGTCCGTTGATGGGATGATAGGTTTTTAACCTGATCGCTTTTCCCTTAAATCGTTCATAATCGCTTTCTTTACCCAGGGGTCGCTCCGGTCCCGGCGATGAAATTTCCAGATTGTATGAACCGATACCTTCCAAGGATACATCCAGAAGATCGCTGATCTGGCGACTCACGTAAGCACATTCATCCAGCGTAACACCATCGGGTTTGTCGATATAAAAACGCAAAATTCTGCCTCCCGCTTCCGGCTGAAATTCCACGTGAACCAGCTCAAAGCCTTCCGCTTCACAGAGCGGTTCGGCGAGCCCTCTTGCCCGGGTAATCAGCCAGGCAACATTTTTCGGGGTGAGCAGCACGGTGGTTTCGTTTTTTGTTCCCCTGGACCCCGTATGTTTTTTCTGCCTTTTCATAAATCGATGATTGTTGCCTTTTAATAACGCAAAAAACGGGCTTCCGCCCGTTTCCCTGAGTCCGAGTGTTTCTTGTGAAGAGGAGCTATAACTTAACTGTTCATAATAATACCCATTGATCTAACTCCGAGCCACATAAACATTAAAACTCTACCCCTCATCCAGTCGACACGACTGAAAAGGCGGAGATACAGTGGAGCGGGCAACGAGATTCGAACTCGCGACACCAAGCTTGGGAAGCTTGTACTCTACCAACTGAGCTATGCCCGCGCCTAATCAAGAATAA
>DAOVBC010000038.1 GCA_030670715.1 Deltaproteobacteria bacterium
GGCTGAAATGGGCGTGCTTGAAAAGTACGGGGTGGAAATGATCGGTGCCTCCCTGGAATCCATCCATAAAGCCGAGGATCGGGACCTTTTCCGCAACGCCATGAACAGCATCGGGCTGGTTATTCCCCAGAGCGGAATTGCAACTAACATGACACAAGTACAGCAGATTGCCGAAGAGATCGGATTTCCAATCATCGTGCGCCCCAGTTACACCCTGGGAGGAACCGGCGGCGGAGTGGCTTATAACCCCGAAGATCTTAAAACACTGGCCCGGGCAGGACTGGATGCCAGCCTTATCAGCCAGATCATGCTGGAGCAGTCGGTACTCGGCTGGAAAGAATATGAACTGGAAGTCATGCGCGATAACAATGACAATGTGGTCATCGTGTGTTCCATCGAGAACATGGACCCGATGGGAATCCATACCGGCGACAGCATTACCGTGGCTCCGGTCCAGACACTGAGCGATCGCGAATATCAGGTGATGCGAAATGCCTCCATCGCCATCATGCGCGAAATAGGCGTTGATACGGGCGGATCGAATGTTCAGTTTGCCATTAACCCTGAAAACGGCGAAATGATCGTTGTGGAGATGAACCCGCGGGTGTCCCGCAGTTCGGCCCTGGCCTCCAAGGCCACCGGATTTCCGATTGCCAAGATCGCCGCCAAGCTTGCGGTGGGATACACGCTTGATGAAATTCCCAACGACATCACCGGTGAAACCTATGCGTCTTTTGAGCCCACCATCGATTACTGCGTCGTTAAAATACCGCGCTGGACCTTTGAAAAATTTCCTGAAACCGAGGATGTTTTATCGACCGCAATGAAATCGGTGGGGGAAACGATGTCCATTGGCCGGACTTTCAAAGAGGCCCTCCAGAAAGGATTACGCTCCCTGGAAATCGGCCGATACGGTTTCGGTGCCGACGGCAGAGATGGCTTTAACACGGATGGTGAGGCGCAACAGCTGCCGTCTCGGGCGGAGATCGAGCAGAAGCTTGCGATTCCAAACTCGCAGCGGATTTTTTATCTTCGCTATGCCCTGTTGTCCGGTATGGATATTCAGACCATTTACGATCTGACCCGGATCGATCCCTGGTTTTTATACCAGCTTCAGCAAATTGTCACCCTCGAGCAGCAGATCGGGCGGCAAGACGGCAGCCTGCCTGAAGGTCTCCTGCGTCGGGCGAAAGCATGCGGGTTTTCGGATATTCAGCTGGCCCATCTTTCAGATTCCACCGAGGATGATATCAAAAAATTACGGTCGCAACTGGAGATCAATCCGGTCTACAAGCTGGTGGATACCTGCGCGGCCGAATTTAAGGCGGCAACGCCGTACTACTATTCCACCTATGAAACAGAAACCGAAGCCAGGGTTTCTTCCCTCAAGAAGGTGATGATCCTGGGCGGCGGTCCCAACCGAATCGGTCAGGGGATCGAGTTTGATTACTGCTGCGTGCATGCCTCTTTTGCCCTCAGGGAAGAAGGTGTGGAAAGCATCATGGTGAACAGCAACCCCGAAACCGTCTCCACCGATTACGATACATCCGATAAGCTTTACTTCGAACCTCTTACCAGGGAAGACGTCCTGCAGATCGTAGAAACCGAAAAACCCGACGGTGTTATCGTCCAGTTCGGGGGCCAGACGCCGCTGAATCTTTCCGTGGGCCTGCACCGGGCGGGCGTCCCCATACTGGGCACCCAGCCGGAAAGTATTGATCGGGCGGAAGACCGGGAGCAGTTCCAGGCGATGCTGAAAAAACTCTCGCTGGTTCAGCCGGACAACGGTACCGCCCAGTCGGTGGAAGAAGCCCTGGAAGTCGCCGAGGCGATCGGGTATCCGGTTATCGTCCGTCCATCCTATGTGCTGGGCGGAAGGGCCATGAAAATCGTTTACAACCGGGATGAGCTGGAGAGCTACACACAGTTGGCCATCCTGGCCTCACCGGAGCACCCGGTTCTGATCGACAAGTTTCTTGAAGACGCCGTCGAGGTGGATGTCGACGCCATATCCGACGGAAAGACTACCGTTATCGGCGGGATTATGGAACACATAGAGGCTGCAGGCGTTCATTCCGGTGATTCGGCCTGCGTGTTGCCCCCCCACAGTATTGAAGAGCCTATGCTCTCTGAAATTATGACCGCCACCAAAGCCATGGCGGCGGAACTAAACGTTGTGGGTCTGATGAATGTACAGTATGCTATCAAGGATAGCCGGCTTTATGTCCTGGAGGTCAATCCCCGGGCTTCCAGAACGGTGCCCTTTGTCAGCAAAGCCACCGGGATTGCGCTGGCAAAGCTTGCCACAAAAGTGATGCTCGGCCGGAGTCTGGAATCTCTCGGCCTGACAGGTGAGCGGATTCCTTCTCATATTTCGGTAAAGGAGGCGGTGCTTCCTTTTGACAGGTTTCCGGATGTAGATACGCTTTTAGGACCTGAAATGAAGTCGACCGGGGAGGTGATGGGAATCGATGCTGAATTCGGAACCGCCTACGCCAAGGCTCAGCTCGGTGCGGGCCAGAAGCTTCCCACATCCGGAACGGTGTTTATCAGCATCAAAGATAGCGACAAAAGTGGCGTTCTGCCGCTGGCGGCCCGGTTTCACCAGATCGGTTTTAAAATTATGGCGACCCGGGGTACCGCCCGGCTGCTGTCCGGCAATAACATACCGAATGTGACCATAAAAAAGGTCTCCATGGGTCGTCCGCATGTTGTGGACGCGATTAAAAATGGAGATGTGCAGCTGATCATCAACACGGGAACCGGCGACACGTCACGCCGGGACGGTTATATGATCCGGCGCGCGGCGATTAAATTCGATATCCCCTATGCGACAACCCTGGCGGGTGCCATGGCAATGAGCCGGGGGATTGCCGCCTTGAAAGAGAGGAGATTTGCGGTGAGGGCGCTGCAGGAATACAACGCCTAGTATTGAGTCCTTGCACAAGCGATGAGACGGGGAGAACAGTATATATGAATTATGAAGAAAAACCGCGTGAAGCATGCGGGATTTTTGGGATTCACGGGCATCCTGAGGCCGCCCGGGTGAGTTATTTCGGCCTGTACGCGCTTCAGCACCGGGGACAGGAAAGCGCCGGTATCGCCGTGTTGCAAAACGATAATATCGTTGCCCACAAAGGCATGGGGCTGGTCCCTGAGGTGTTCGACATCAGCCACATGGAGGAGTTGAATGGGCAAATTGCCATCGGTCACGTGCGCTATTCTACCACCGGCAGCTCCATACTTTCCAATGCCCAACCCTTTGTCGTGCACCACCGGCACAAATCATACGCGGTGGCCCACAACGGCAATATTGTAAACGCCCACGTGCTTAAAAATGAACTGGAAGAATCCGGGTCGATCCTTCAAACCACCATGGACACGGAAATATTCTTACACTTGTTTGTAAAAAACCTGCATCTGGGTTTTGAAGAGGCACTGCTGGAGACCGTAAAAAGAATCAGGGGCGCCTTTTCAATGGTGATCCTGACCGAAAAAGGTGAAGTGATCGGCATCAAGGACCCCAACGGCTTTCGGCCGCTGTGTCTCGGGAAACTGAACGGCCACTATGTTCTGGCTTCTGAAACCTGTGCCTTCGATCTGGTGGAAGCGGAATATATTCGGGAACTTGAGCCGGGGGAGATCGTCATCATCAGCGATGAAGGTGTCCGCAGTTTTAATCCCCACACCAAAACAAAGCGCACCCTTTGTATATTCGAGTATATTTATTTTGCCAGACCGGACAGCACTATCTACGGTCAGAATGTCTATATGACTCGCAAGGCCCATGGCCGCTGCCTGGCAAGAGAAGCACCGGTCGACGCCGACCTGGTGATGCCGTTTCCCGATTCCGGGACCTATGCCGCCCTGGGGTATTCGGAACAATCCGGGATTCCTTTTGAGATGGGTATGATCCGCAACCATTACGTGGGCCGGACCTTTATCCAGCCGACCCAGAGCATGCGCGACTTTGGCGTAAGGATAAAATTGAATCCGGTCAAGGAATTGCTAAAAGGCAAGGATATCATCATTATTGAAGATTCAATCATCAGGGGAACGACAGTGAAGACCAGGGTTAAGTCTTTGCGGGAATTCGGCGTAAAAAAGGTACACATGCGGGTTGCCGGACCGCCCCACCGGTTCCCCTGCCATTACGGGATTGATTTTCCCACCAGCGGTGAGTTGATCGCTTCCAGCATGTCGATTGAAGATCTCAGAGGCTATCTTGGTCTTGATTCACTCCATTATTTGAGCATCGACGGCCTTCTCACGTCGACGGGAATAGAAGATCCGGAAAATTATTTCTGTAAAGCCTGCTTTGATGGATGTTATCCGGTGGATTTTGATCAAAATTTATCCAAACACTGCCTTGAAAGATCGGGGACAATCTGATAAATAGTATGATAGGTTGACCGTTTGACCCGTTTAGCCTGTTGAGCACCTGATAATTATACCGCTTTCCATAATTATGTTCCGATAAGCGGAATTGCGGTATAAGTGGTTGTAGAAAAAAACGTTGGAATACCGAAACGTTTTTTTGACAACCACTATATAGCTGAGAGAAGCGGAGTCCCGCCTTGCGGTGTCGGTCCGGTAAAAAAGATCGAATTATTTCAGGGTCGGAGATTTTGCCTGACGAAGAATTGAGAAAAGCGAAATAAACTGATGCCGGAAAAATTGAACCTTTACCGATGAGAGGTAACTATGATTGAATCAAAATATCTGAAGGAAAATATTGAGAATATTCAGAAATTGATGGGCATACCCGCATTGAAGAATTTTGAAACCAAGAGTCTCGGCAAACTTCTCAGGCTGAGTAAAATAAGGCAGTATGAACACGGAGAGCGAATTATCACCGAAGGTGACCTGGATCCGTGGCTCTATTTTCTTTTATCCGGAAAAATTAGAATTGCCAAAGCCAGCGTTGATATCGGGAACATAGACCGGAAAGGTGAAATCTTCGGCGAAATGCGGATTATCGACAGCCTGAGCAGGTCGGCCTCGGTTTATGCCGTCGGTAAAACCATATGCCTTGCGGTTGATACCTCCGCAAAGGAAAGGTTGGCCGGCGAGGGAACACGTGACGAGAAATTAGACTTTTTACTGCTGCTTTACCGCATATTTGCCGAATATATGTCGATCCGACTGCGATTGACAAACGACGAACTGATCAAGGCCAAGAAACAGGTCGAGAAGTTTAAAAAATCTACGTGATGAAAAAAACAGTTTCCTTTGCCAGGGACGCGATTAATGTTTTTTTTCACATCCTCACCAGCTGTAATCTAAAATGCCGCCACTGTTATATTAACCCGGGACAGCATGGCTACAAAACCCTGCCGCTGACCACTATCCGAAACTGGCTGAGGCTTTTTGCAAACAGGAGTAAACAGGCAAATGTTGTATTCCTGGGCGGAGAACCTACCCTGCATCCCGATCTTCCCCGGATTATAGAAGAAGCCAGAGCGCTGAATTACCAATCGATTACGGTGGACACCAACGGCTACCTGTTCAATGATATTCTTTCAACAGTTGGTCCCGGTGACGTTGATTATTTCAGTTTCAGTCTCGATGGAGCCACAGATAAAACAAATGATGCAATCCGAGGCACGGGCGCTTATGATACCTGCCTTAAGGGCATAAAATCGGCCGTATCGAGCGGGTTCTCCGCCAGCATTATCTACACGGTCAGCCGGGCGAATATACACGAACTCGCAATGATGGAAACCCTGGTGAAGGACCTGGGGGTGGATCGGTTCTTTATACAGGTGATCGGGATCCGCGGCAAACCGGCACAAAACGGACAGGACCACCTTCAGGTTTCTAATACAGACTGGCTTGCCATTGTTCCGTCCGTCGCCGGCAAAATTGCCGGGCTCGGCATCATCGTTACCTATCCGAAA
The DNA here is from genome assembly GCA_030670715.1 of Deltaproteobacteria bacterium. Classification (GTDB taxonomy): domain Bacteria; phylum Desulfobacterota; class Desulfobacteria; order Desulfobacterales; family SG8-13; genus DAOVBC01. The sequence goes on from DAOVBC010000038.1 coordinate 5,901, forward strand.
GTATTTTTAGCTCCCGGGGAAACCTTTGAATGTGCCGGACTGGTGGCGGAAAACTATTTTATATTTCCCAATGGACGGGTTTATCGCTGTCCCCTGTGCGAGGATTTTCCGCTTCACAGTTTGACAATAAAAAATGATCACCTGATACCCACCGAACCGGTGAATGAAATGGATCTTTTCCAGCTCACCATTCCGGAAGGATGCGTAATGAACCGACTCGTTCAGCCCGGGAATCTCTCCTACCGGCCGGACGGAAGCCCGGAAAACAGGATTGCGTGCTGTTTGCTAAAGGAGGAAATTACAGAATAGAAACGGATTAATTCGCTATAAAGAACCTGCTTTTAAGACGAGGTAAGATGTTATTGGCTTTGCCGGAAAGATCAATCGATTCAGGATTCAAGATTCAAGATCCTGGAATTGCCATCAACGGATTTCTATTCTTATGGATCCTGTATCCTGTATCTTGTATCTGTAAAACAAATGAACAGTGACCTAATATCTCCTCCGGCGGTAAATAAATCAGACCCTGCCTGAGAGGTATCGTTACTTTCTCCTTATCGATTCCACGTTAACGAGGCGGTTGCCTTCAAACCGCAGAAGATGAAGACCGCTTTTTTCATAAATCCATTCTTCGATGTAAAGGATTACTTTGCTTCCCCGGCTGTGATATCTGCTGTAACGGCGATCGTAAATTCGATCTGAATCGACAATTTCAACCTCGCCGACAATTTCCCTGGAGAGCGGCTCACCGCAAATTTGCAGCACTTCGTATTTCAGGTATCCCGGTGCTACCAGATCACTGCCGCACCTTAACGCCTGTCCGGAGTCAGCGCTTGAAACGGTAGAATGGATGAGTAAAACCAGGGCCATAATAATAAATTTTTTCATGGTCACAAATCCCGGTTGTGATGTGAAATGGTTATGCGATACGTGTTGTGCGATTTGCAATGTGAGATACGGAATGCTTGCCGCCGACTGTTCGATACATAAGAGGAGCACCGCTGTTTGTAAAGTAGACTGCGGCTTTAAACCGATAAGATCTAAAGTAGCTTAGAGGGCAAGAGATAAAATGAAAACGCTGCGTCAGGGAATAATCGATCTTCTGGGCGATACCGAAATGAGTGCCAGGGATATATCCCGTGCTATGCGGATTAAGGAAAAAGAGGTTTGTGACCATATCGGCCACATCCAACGTTCGCTTGCCGCTCAGAAAAAAAAGCTTCACATCCGACCGAGCCGCTGTCGCAAATGCGGCTATGTCTTTACGGATCGCACGCGTTTCACCCGCCCCGGGCGTTGTCCGCGCTGCAGGGGGACCTATTTGCAGGAACCTGCTTTCCGGATCCGGTGAAATGTTAGGGGTAGAGGTGGTGCCCTAGACACGAGATCTTTGCAAAATAGAACATTTTTCAAAGATTTCTCCACAGGTCAGGTTACGCAAGGGCGGCGCTTTCACCCAGTATTTTTCTGATTTTCGCAGACAGCTGCACGACACTAAACGGTTTTTGAATAAATCCGTTGCAGCCTTTCCCCATAATTTCCATTGCCTCGTCGTTCATGCTGTAACCGCTGGAAAGCAATACCTTTAAATCCGGATTGATTGATTTCAGCTTTAAAAATGTATCCTTGCCTGTCATGTTCGGCATGATCAGGTCGAGAATGACCAGATCTATTTGATTCGGGTGATTCGAATATATTGTTAAGGCTTGCCTGCCGTCGGTGGCCGATAGCACTTTATAGCCGAGACCCGTTAACAGCTCCTGGGAGTTGGCGACAATCATCTCTTCGTCATCCACTACCAAAATGGTTTCCGTACCCTGCACTACGTTATGAGCGTAATCCGTTTCTGCGGCAGCACTACGATCAGATGCCGGAAAATAAATATTGAATGTCGTTCCGGTCCCCTTTTCGCTGTAGACATTTATGTAACCCCCATGATTTTTTACAATCCCGTAAACGGATGCCAATCCCAGTCCTGTGCCCCGGCCCATTTCTTTGGTTGTGAAAAATGGTTCAAATATTCTCTGTTGAGTGGATGCATCCATGCCGCCACCGGTGTCTGTGACAGACACCTTAACGTACCCCCCCGGCTTAATCTTATAGGGTTTGATGTAGGTCTCATCCAGAACAGTATTGAAGGTTTCAAGATAGAGCGTGCCGCCCTCCGGCATTGCCTGGCTTGCATTAACATACAGGTTTAATAGGATCTGCTCCATCTGGCTCTGATCGGCATTGACGGTCCAGAGCGCCTTCTGAAAGGAAGTTATAATTTTTACTTTTTTCCGGGTACGGGCGAACATCTGGGAAGTCTGTTCGATGATGCTGTTAAGATGAACCGCCTTGACTTCATATTTACCGCTTCTGGCAAACCCCAGCAGCTGCCGGGTCAACATGGCGCCGCTTTGTATATAGTGTTCGATATTCTGCAGCTTTTTGTGACTCGGATGGCCCGGGTCGGTACTCGTGCGCAGCAAAGATACATTGCCTTGAATACTCATGAGTATATTGTTGAAATCATGGGCAATCCCGCCGGCCAGAGTGCCGATCGCCTCCAGGCGCTGGACGGTCTGGGTCTGCACTTCCAGCCTCTTTTTTTCTTCCTCCACCTGCATGTGGCCGGAGATGTTCTGGACATGCGCGACAAGATATAGCGGCTCGCCTCCCGAATCTCGCATTATCGAACTGCTCATCTTGCCCCAGACAATTTGACCATCTTTTCGGATGAAGCGTTTTTCCAGCAGCACCATTGGAAAATTTCCCTCTGTCAGTTCCCGCAGGCGCCGTAAATCGGTTTCCAGATCATCCGGATGGGTAATCGCTTTGATGTTCATCTCCAGCAATTCTTCTTCCGAGTAGCCGATCATTTCACAAAAATAAGAATTGACCGCTAAAAAATCGCCATCCAGTCTTACCAGAACCATGCCCACAAGTGCCTGGTCGAAGGCGCTGCGAAACCGCTCCTCGCTTTCGCGCAGAGCATTCTCATATTGCTTGCGTTTGGTGATGTCACGAAAGACCACCAGTCGCCCGGCGAGGTGATTGCCGGCATAGACCGGTGAGTTCAACAGGTCAAAATAACGGCGCTGTTTTCCGTTATCGATTACGATTTCTTCATTGCCCTCTGAATGTTTCTGGAAATGCTTGATCAAATCAGGCCACGGCGCCAGAATCTTTTCCACCGGCTGCCCGATGGCACCGGATACATCTTTCCCCAGTACGGTTTGAGCGGCAGGATTCACATCCAGAATTCTGTTTTTATCGTCCAGTATGAGCACACTGTCGCGCATGCTGCTGACAACACTGTCATAGGCGATGGGCATGATGTCCAGGAATCGGCTGTGAAATACACCCCATGCAAGTGCCATACAGGATATCGAAAAAGCAAACGGTGTTAAATCAAGAGAGGGGAATGGACTGAGCCCTAAAAGATAGACGACATTACCGGCCAGCGGTGTCATGGCAGCAACCAGGAAGGCCGTTGACTGTCCGCGGTAGCGATGCGGAAAACGAATGAATGAGCGAATGAGTAAAATTGCTCCCACAAAGACCAGCATATAGCTGTAGGCCGCAAGCAGCCAGTACCACGGTCCGAACGAACGCACGAGTATGGAATAGGTATCCTTCCGGTCCAGGGTGACGTCGCTGATGACAAGGCCGTGGAGATGGTTGGTGATAACAAAAAACAAAGTAAGCAGGGGAATTATCGACAGCAGGACTTTATAGCGGGAAGGCAGCGCATCTACTCGCCCGGTATATGTCAGGACAAAGACCAGCCAGCCAGCCGGTAAGATTGCGATGCTTAAAAATTGCAGCTTGGCCCAGATAACCTTGGTGGCCAGAACAGGGCTCCCCATTTCCAGGGCATACTCGATTGACCAGGCGGCCATCGCCAGACAAATCCAGATAAATGCGCGATAACCCGGCCGTGCCGGTCGTTTCCAGGCGATAATGGCAAATGCAGCGCAAGCAGCACCGCCAACGATGAGCGGTATTAAAAAGGGGCTGTATTGGAAATTCACTGGGCTAATTTCTCACATCGGTTTCAAAAACCCGGTTAGCGCTGAGATTTGAAACCGCTCTTATGCCTCCTCGCTGATCGAACCGTTGCCTGTGGTGTATATCTTGATAACCCTTAAACGTTAAACCGAATATGAACGATGTCACCATCCCGGACTTCGTACGTTTTTCCTTCCAGCCGGACGGTTCCCTTTTTTCTGGCAGCGGCGTATGTGCCGGCGGCTATCAGATCTTTGTAGGAAAGCACTTCCGCCCGGATAAACCCTTTTTGCATATCCGTGTGGATGACGCCAGCCGCCTCAACAGCCCGGGTGTTTTTTTTGATCGTCCAGGCGCGCACTTCGTCTTCACCAACGGTGAAAAAAGAAATAAGCCCCAGAAGTTCATACGATTGACTGATAACCCGGTCTTTCGCCGAAGCTGAAATGTTGAATTCAGTTAAAAAATCACCGGCTTCCTCTGCTGACATCTGGGCCAGCTCATGTTCCAGTTTGCCTCTGATGATCTGGCAGAACTCTTCGGAGGTGACATCTTCCAGGGCCGGCAATTGGTCGTTGTCATCTTCATTGTTAAACAAGATGAGCAACGGTTTGGCTGATAAAAAAGCGAAACCTTTCAGCTGCGGGGCAGTTGCCAGTTCGGAGGATTTTCTCAGGGGAATATTGTTTTCAAGGCTTTCAACGCACTGCTGCAGGAGAGAAAATTCCACCCGATCAATTTTCTTACCTCTTTTTTGATCAAGAGCAAGCCGTTCCAATCGTTTTTCTGCCACCAGAAAATCATCCAGCATCAGTTCCTGGTTGATTTTACGGAAGTCTTCATCGGGTGCAGGTGGATCCAGACCGTACCCGCTGAAGTTTCGTGTCACATGAATAAGGGCATCACAATCTCTAACCGATGTCCAGGTCACCTGTTCTTTGCCGGCGTCTTTCTCATGTCCTCCATGAGAACTACCCGGCAGAAAGTACTCCACCTGGGCGTAGGTTGTTTTATGGGGGGCGTACATTTCGCTGAGTACGTCGACGCGTGAATCCGGCACCTGTACGGTACCGATCCGATTTTCTCCCCTGCGTCCGGTCTCCTCAAAATTGAGGGTGAGGGCCTCGAAAATTGTCGTTTTGCCCGATCCGGGAAGTCCGATGATCCCTGATTTCATAAAACGGATTCCACTGCCGACACCATTCGAAAAATGTTTTTAGCAGTTAAATGGTAATGCCTTCACGAATAAGTTATTAATATTAATAATTATACCACGTTTGAGTTTGTATCTGCAAACTAATTCAGGGGTCGGGGTGTTTCTATCGCTAAACCTCTTTTAGAGCGGAATGGGTTATCAGCGCATCACCGGGTCCGCCTGAGGCGGATCTGAATGGTTTAGGGTTCGTTAAGAAAGAACAGCGAATTGCTGAGATATTTCATGAATGCTAAAATACTCAATACGCGCTTAACTTATTGATTTAATGCCCCATACCCTGTTC
>DAOVBC010000201.1 GCA_030670715.1 Deltaproteobacteria bacterium
AAACATCCTGAGCCATGGTTATCAGGGGCACACCTATATCTATGATCGGAACGGGCAGCGACTGGTTATTAAAGCGGCGATGGGTTGGGGGTTGGGAAAGCTTATTCGCCGGAGGATGCTCTATCACGAATACAGAGTCTACGACCGGTTGTCCGGCATTGACGGTGTACCCGCCTGCCATGGCTTCATTCAAAAGCTGTACCTGATTCTGGAGTTTGTCGACGGTGCGTCCATCCGCCATGCCCGGATCGAGGATCGGGATTTTTTCTTTCGCGCCCTGCGAAATCTGATAAAGGAGATACATGCTGCGGGTGTGGCGCACGGCGATCTTAAGAAAAAGGACAACATTCTCGTCGTGCAGGGGCGAGATCCCTGCCTGATAGACTTCGGCGTGGCCGTGATTAAAAAAAAAAGGTTTGCGCCGCTTAACCGCTACCTGTACGGTCTTTTCCAAAGATTTGACTACAATGCCTGGGCCAAGTTCAAATACAACCGAAAGTTTGAAGACATGAGTGAGGAAGACCGGCAGTATTATCACAGGACCGTTATCGAAAAGGCAGCGGGCTGGATCAAGAATAATTACACCCGGGCAAAACGGATCCTCACAGGTAAATAGATCGATTGACCGAAAACGCACTATTTTGTTACAATCATTAGAAATTTAAATGATTTAAAGCAAGGAGGGGGCAAAGGTTGAAGACTTTGCGGATCGTTGTCATTATTGCAGCAATTTTCGGTTTGATCAGTTGCGCGTCAAAGCCGTCGGCAGTGAAGCAGCCGGCTCCGGATTACTCCCGGCAAAAAGGGGAAGTCAAACGGACGCCGCGGTTTTCCTCACTGGACGATGCTGTGGAATACCTGGGAAGGTCCTTGGCTGAAGAACTTGATCCTTCCGGCGGAGGGAAACGGTTTTCAGCACGCACCGACGATGAGCCCGGGGAAAAAGCCTTGTCACCGGAAGAAACTACGCGCGAGCACGCCAGACAGGCCATGGACGAACTTGATCGTGAAATTGCCAGACAGGAAGGCGGCGGCGAAGCATCGGTTTCTTCCCGTGAGGAATATTCTACGCAACGCTCAAAAAACATGGCGTCAGGCACCGGAAGCACTGAGCGGCCGTTAGTGATCGCTGTCACCGATTTTATGACAGTTGAGGGGAAGGTGACCAAGCTGGGGCGCTTTGTTGCCGACAAAATGACGCCTTACATCGCCCTTTCAAAAAAATTTGCGGTTATGGAAAGGGCGCTGATCGACCGGGTCCTGGATGAACAGCAGTTTCAGGTGTCGGCATTTGTCGATGAAGATTCAACCGTCGAATTCGGCAAACTGCTGGGGGCTGAGACGATTATCACCGGATCCATCTCCGAACTGAACGATGTCTTCTACATCAATGCCAAAGCCGTTGATGTTGCCCGGGGTAGCCTGTTGACTTTCGCAGATGTTGAAATTAATCGCAGCCGCAGGCTGGTATCTCTCTATCATGCGGACCTGCCCCACCTGAACAGGCCGAAAATAAAAACCAGGGTGTTCAGGGCCCAGGGTTTAGGGATTCCTTCTGCTAAAATTGAGAATCAGACCCAGGCCCGGGCGCTCGCATACAGGGCCGCAAAAGGCGACGCCATGCGCAACCTGGTGGAGGAAATCAAAGGTACCCAAATCACTTCCGACACCACTATAAAGGATATGATGACTCAGAACGACAACATTCGTGTTCAGCTCAACACCACCCTGCGAGGCGCGCGCATAGTGAACCGCCGACAGCTGCCGGATGGTTCGGTGGAGGTAGAGATGGAGGTTGAACTGCCGGAGGACTTGATCCAGCAGCTGTATTCCCAGTGAGCTGTCTGAACGGCGGTGAATTGCTGAAAAGATGAACAACTCACACTTGACAAAACGTACGTTATGACGTACCATTAAAATGCAATAATTATCATATATTTGAGGTCAAGCATGCCTACCTTAACAGCGACTGAAGCGAGATCAAAGCTTTATCGACTCATTGATGAAGCAGCGTCTTCTCATGAACCTATTGTCATAAAGGGTAAGCGCGGGAGTGCTGTGCTTATTTCAGAGGATGATTGGCGTTCGATCCAGGAAACTCTCTATCTGCTGAATATCCCTGGAATGCGCGAATCTATCCGCAAAGGGTTGGCCACACCAATCGAGGAATGCAATGAGGACATCGACTGGTGAGCTGGAGAGTCGTTTTCACAAAACAGGCTCAAAAAGACGCCAAAAAACTATCTGGCGCCGGATTACGGTCAAAGGCTGAAAAGTTGCTGGATATTTTGCGTGAAAATCCCTATCAAACATCTCCTCCTTTTGAAAAGCTCTTAGGCGACTTATCGGTAGCCTATTCACGTCGTATAAATATACAACATCGTTTAGTATATCAAATTATAGCTGATGAAAAATTGGTCAAAGTTATTCGGATGTGGACACATTATGAATAACTTAGCACAAATCAGTGGAGCTGACGGGAAGAATTGAATAATCCTGCAGGCGTGAATTATTGTCCCAGCAGCACCCGCTTCACTTCTTTGGCTACGACTGTCGAGGCTTTGGTGGAGACTTTTCTAATGGTGCGACGACCGGATTCTTCTCTTGAAGGGCCGGCCCCCTTTGCGGAAATATCAACACTGCCCAGTTCCGTGTTTTTCACAAGATCGATTATTTTAACCAGCGCCCGGGCCTGAGAAAATACCAGGTTTGCGCTGTAACTTCCTTCCATAACATTCGATTTTACTTCTCCCAGGATGACGATATCCGCAATACCTGACAGCTTATTGAGGTTCGCTTCCAGGGCGGTTCCGCCGTTGGAATGAAACGACGAAAGCCGGTACTCTTCCGGTATATCCCTCAGGATATTCATCCGCGCCTGACTTAATTCCCGGGTGATCTGGTTGGACAGATAGGCCTGCGGCTGACGGTGACCCATGTTGTATTCACTGATCAATACGGCGATTCTAATTTCTTCAACGGCTGGAAGGAAATAGGTAAACTGAGCAAAAACCGGCGGGAAAACCAGATTCAGTTCCTGCTGTAATTTCTGATCCGACGGATAATAATTTAAATATGCCCGGATCTTGTTGATGCTCTTTCCGGTGGGGCCCAGGTTGCCGGCCGTAGATGAAGCCAGTCCATTTTTATTGGTGCGTGCCCGGTGGTCAATATTGCCCGAGCCGGTTACAAATGCAAACATGACCGGCAAGGAAGGAACAGGAGCCCCGTCATAATTTGCCCGCGCGGTTAACGGTTGCAATAAATCGCCGCCAATGGTCCCCTTTTGTTTATCACCGCTTATTATTTCCATTGAAAAGCGCGCTAAAAGACCGCTGAAATTTGATTCCAGGTCCGACAGCGAGCGGGCTAAACCGCGATGGGTAAGGCGTGGTGCAATGATACTCAGATATTGATTGTACCGCAGGGCCTGCAGCAGTTTTTTCAAAGCCAGCCCGTAGGCCATTACCGAACGATGCACTTTGGTAATGTTATTTTTGTGCTTTTCGGCTTCCCGTATCAGGACCTCAGCACCTGTTTCAAGAGTTGCTATCTTGTCGGAGATGACTCTGCCCTGGTCCATTCTGTCGAACAGAGCCAGAGAAAAAAGCCGTTGGCTTTTTTGATCATAGTGGCGGTCTTCGATTCTCACGCCTTCAATCTTAAGATCAACAGAGGCGGCGGTTTGCTGCCACACCGAATACCGGGTTACCGGGTCTTTGTCTCCCGGTGCAGAGGTTTCCCCCACGATGCTTTGGTCCTGCTGCTGAATTATTACGCGGATCTGCTTGGCAACCTGTGCTATTGCCCGTGAATCGGCCTCGGCCTGAGCCGAAGCCGTATCGCCGTATATTACCTCTCCGCTTCCGACGCCGGTAATATACAGATCCGGCGGAAATCGTTTAACGCCGCCGGTTTGCACCCAGGGAGGCACTCCGGCAGCTTCCGCTGGTGCGGATACAGGTAAGCTAACCAAAGTGGCCAGAAGAACGACGATTAAAAAAAGAAAAGCGCTGCGATTTCCCGCAGATGACCTGTAATGATATGGGTACATGGAATCCAGATTAAAAAGGGTTCGGGATGATGAATGTTAAAATACTACCCTAATCGAGCCAAAAAGCTCGATTAGGGTGTCCGTCGATAGTGGTCCGTGGTAGGTTGTAATAAAGGATTATATCGATTTTATATCCCACTCATAGAAGGGATATAGAATACCGATTACCACCTTTTTAATGCACTACTAACTACTAACAACAGGCAAGTAACGTTGAGCGTTTACGCTCAATTAGGGTACTAATAATTAATCCATTACCGATTATTGGGTTAAAGGTTATGGGTATGGTCCAACTGAAAATCAAGTTGCATAAAATTTTTCATGAAATATTCGGAATAGAGCAATTTAGCCGGAATTGCCCGCGCCGGAAAACATGTTACTGATTTTCCAATTCTTCCATTTCATTGTGCAATTTATCCGCATTTTCTCTGACGTAATCGCGGACTTTTTCGTCCAGCTCTTTATAGTCGTCAAGGGTTTCTTTAAAAGCAACCAGGTCCAGTTCACACAGAGAGTACATGGTTCCGTCAGCCGGGTCCATCCAGCGGTCAACAATGATCGCCCCGTGAAGCGTGGCCTTGGTAAAGGTCTTCAGTGCCGTTTCGACATGCTGTTCCTCAGAAGATTCCGACATGTCGCCGGCGGTGGTGGAGGCCATGTAGTCTTTGCTGAGGCTGGCCACATATATTTCGAGTGTCCGGGCAATTTCTGCCCGGGCTCGATTGTCAGATGTCTGTCGCAGGAGCGCTTTGTTTTTAATACCGGAAGCCACCCCCACCCCGTAAAAGACTTTTGATCCTTCCACATCGAAAGCCCCGCTGCCTTTCATAACCCAGGTCGGTCCCGCAGCGGCTGTATCGGCACTCGGTGTTTCCTTTGGGGTTGATGCGCATCCGACCATCAGGAAGATGCCCGCGACAAGAAAAATTCCCAGAATCGTAAAATGTTTTGCTTTCATCATAACCTCCTTACTATTTCTTTTTTTTATATGTTCTGATTTTCCCTCTCATATCCTCCATCAGATCTTCCATTTCCTGCATGTCCCTGAGCAATTGGCTCATTTTATAGGGTTTCTTTTGGGTCAGGATTTTACCGCC
>DAOVBC010000065.1 GCA_030670715.1 Deltaproteobacteria bacterium
TTTTGACGGGTGGATCAGCGACCGTTTAACCCATTTAACGTTTGAACACCGGCTGGTGAATCAGGTGACCGGTGAAATATTTGACATGCTGTGCACGGTTAATTTGCGTTATGACGATTCAGGCAGGTTGACCGGCGTTAACTCGATCGCCAGGGATTTAACCGAAAGAAAACGCGCGGAAAAGGAACTGCAGCAGCTTACTCACAATTTGCAGGAACGCCTCAAAGAACTGAATTGCCTGTATGAAATCTCCAGCCTCAGGGAAAGGCACGATTTTTCGCTGGATGACATTCTCCAGGAGATCATCGACATTATTCCGGCATCGCTGCAGTATCCGGAAATTGCCTGCGCCCAGGTACAGTTTGAGGGTTACGCTCACAGAACAGCGAATTTTCGATCCACGCCATGGAAATTATCCCGTGATATTGAGGTGCATCATGACCACGTTTGCACTCTGGAGATCTGTTACCTGCATGAAAAACCGGAGTGGAACGGCGAGCCCTTTCTTGAAGAGGAAAAAACATTACTCAACTCCGTTGCAGAAAGAATAGGCAATATCGTTGAAAGAGAATGGGCGGAAATTGAGCTGCGAAGACACAGAGAGCATCTCGAGGAGCTGCTCAGCGCACGCACCGTTGAACTGGCAAAATCGGAACAAAAACTTCAGCAGGAAATAGAAAAACGGCAGGAAGCGGAAGAGGCACTGTTCAATTCCGAAAACGGAGCATAAGAGATATATTACGCGAATATCTTTCTTTGCGGACCAGCTCAGCGGGAAACGACTTTACGAGGCTGACCTGACTATAATAATGCTTAAAGTTCAAAATGCCTAAAGACCGCCCTGGTGCGACTGATTCATTTGTGGTTATAGCTTATGCATCATTCCAAACTTATATTATTGAAAATATAGTGCTGGTGTCCGGTCTGGGCCAGGGTTATGGTACGCCTACGGCGTGTCAATAATAAAATAGAGCTATTTTTTCCCCAGTGTTTGGTGATATAGGAGAGTATTAAACCACACAATTCGGTATTTTAATAAGAACGGTAGAATGCCTTAATTTTAGGCACCCTGGCCCAGACCGGTCACCAGTACTATTTAAGCATAAGTCTGGTGTAAAATTGCACACAGGCAGTATCAATTTTCACTGATGCGTCGCACCAGGGCGGGCTTTAGGCATTTTAGCGCATTTTAGGCATTTTCAAGCGTCTGAATCCCCTGTCCCTTATCAAGAGAGTAAATCAAAACCGACACTCCTTAACTATTATTCTGGTACCATCGTGGTTTTCAGCGGGAAACCATTTTCCCGGGCGTAAGCGGTTACGATGTTGATTTTTGTCTCTGCTATTTCATAGGGATAGACCCCGCAGACACCAACCCCTGTTTTGTGCACACTCCACATTAAACGGGCGGCCGCATCGAGAGATTTGTTGAAAACCGCCACCAGAATATTCACAACAAATTCCTTAGTGGTGAAATCATCGTTGTGAAGAAGCACCTTATACATGGGCGGTTCGGTGACTTCCTCCTCGATATCGGAAATGACCCCTTCCTGTATATCCGGATCATATTCAGTCATTGAAAATCCCTCCGCCCGGCGTAATATGCAAATTTGTATGCGTTCACAGGTTCAGAGCTCACCGTTCAGCCTGCGCGAACCCTAAGCCGAGTTGGGTTACCTTTCATTCGTTGTTAGCTCTTCTAGGTAACTGCCATGCCTCAATATTCTCCAATCGTTCTATTCTCTTATCTTCTCCGTTTAAAGGTTCGACGTTCTGCACTCTGGGTTCAACCTCTGAACCCTGAACGGTTACGCAGATTGTAATACATCGGAAACAGAAATCAAGACCCTCGGCGGACATCCGGTGGTCGGCGATACCAGAACCTACACAAAGCCCGATACCGTGAAATGAAAGGAAAGAACATCATGGAGATCATCATGACTGCGGTCTGAAATTTCGAAAACCAGTACAGCTTTCGCGTGGAGGTAATCACCGGTGCATTGTCGATGATGATAAATTCCTGTCCGTTTGATTTTCCCCATCGGCGGTAATCAATCGAAAACCAGATTTCTTCGCCAACATAAACCTTCTCGCTAAATCCGCCCACCGCCTGGAACCCTTCTTTGCGGCAGTAAATGAAACTGCCGGCCGCCATTCGGCATTTGACAGAGAAACGATTCCAGAAATTAAGCCCGATTTGATAAAATGGCTTTAACGGCTTATCGGGTAATACCGTAGCGCCGCCGCCGCAACAATCATTTTTCTCCAGGTTGCTTAGCGCCTGGGCCAACAGCTCCGCCGGTACCAGGGTATCGGCATCCAGAAAAATAAAAAAATTCCCCCGGGCATGCATCGCGCCGGTGTTGCGTGCCCGGGAGATCTGGTTGATTTTTTCAAATATAACCTCGGCGCCTTTTTCCCGGGCGATGTCCGCCGTCCGGTCGGTGGAGTTGTTGTCAACAACAATTATCTCTCCCTGGCTGTCGACGGTCGCCATTGCGGTTTTCAAAGCGTCAAGGGTGTCCGGTAGATAGCATTCTTCATTGTACGCCGGAACGATAACGGAATAGGCGATCACGGGGTTTACCTGCGAATCGTTACTTTATTGATGACGACGCTCTCCAGGGGGCGGTCCATCGATCCGGTGGGAACGGACCCCATTTTTTTTACCACATCCATACCTTCAATCACTTTGCCGAATACCGAGTGCCGGTCATCCAGATGCGGTGTGGGAGCCAGGGTAATAAAAAACTGGCTGCCGTTGGTGTGCGGCCCGGCGTTGGCCATGGAAAAAAGGCCCTCACTGTTATGGCGCAGAGATGGATCAAACTCGTCCTTGAATTGATATCCGGGTCCACCGGTTCCATCTCCGAGGGGGCATCCCCCCTGGATTACAAATCCGTCTATGACGCGATGAAAGACAAGCCCGTCGTAAAAATTTCCAGACCGTTGAGTTTCCTGCCTGCCTTCGGCAAGGTTGATAAAATTCCACACGGTCTCCGGGCATTCATTCGCGTAGAGCTCGGCCTCAAATTTACCCATACTGGTTTCAAAGACAGCTACCGGACGATCGATGTCTTCTCTGTACTCACTTTTTGCTGTTGCCATGTAATCCTCCAAATACGTTAAGATTGTTATCGACATTTTCTACTTGCACTTCAATCAGGGTGTTGATCAGTTTCTGACCACCTTGAAAAAAAACCGGAATGTAATTAGACGATGTTCCTTTCAAATTTCCCGTTGAAATGTCCGCAGTTCCTTCAACGATAAGTTCAAGTCTTTCATTTGTGAATTTATTATAACATGCTGATTTTTTTATATTGCCAAGCTCACGCATCCTGTGAGCCCTTTCCCGAACTACTTCGGGCACAACCGTATCCGAAAAGCTGTATGCCGGTGTTCCCTTGCGGGCGGAAAACGGAAAAACATGCAGATAGGTAACGGGCAGTTCAGCGATTAATGAATGGGTGTGTTCAAAGGCGGCCTCTGATTCACCCGGAAAACCAACCAGAACATCGACTCCTATGGCCGCGTCGGGTATCCGCTCATGTATTTTCAAGACGAGTTCCTTAAAAAAATACCGGGAATAGGGCCGGTGCATTTTTTTCAGAATGCTATCGTCTCCGCTTTGAAGCGGAATATGAAAGTGGGGACAGATCCTGCCGGCGCCCTCACCGGTCCCGGCGACAAAATCAATCAATTTTTCCGACAGTTCACGGGGTTCTATCGAACTTAATCTCACGCGATCAATGGCACCGGTATCCCGGATTTGCCCTAAAAGGGTCAGTAAGTCCGTGCGGGGCGTCAGATCTTGCCCATAGCAGCCCATATGAATGCCGGTCAGAACGACTTCATGATAACCGGCCTTTTTCAATTCCCGGATGCCTTCCAGAACCTCATCAACCGGAAGGCTCCGGCTGGGTCCTCTTGCACGAGGGACGATGCAGTAAGTGCAGAAGGCATCACACCCGTCCTGGATCTTTAAAAACGGACGTGCCCGGTTTCCGAATCCGATAGCCGGTGCTTTCTCGAAACGGCGGTTTTGCCGGACAGGAATTTCAGCAGTGCAGCTTTCACAATCAGTTTTAAGTATCATTTCCGGGATTTTGTGCTTTTCCCCGTGCCCAACGATGGCGTGTACACCTTCGATTTCCTTGATTTCATCCGGTGCAGTTTGTGCATAACACCCGGTGACGACAATACTTGCCCTTGGATTAGCACGAATCGCCTGTCGAACAGCCTGTCTGGACTGCATGGACGCTTTGCCGGTCACGGTGCAGGTATTTATGATGCACAGGTCGGCTGGTACATTCTTTGGAACCTGGGTCAGATCCGACTGCGTCAACTGCCGGGCAATGGCTTCCGATTCAAATTGATTAACCTTGCACCCAAGGGTTGTAATTTTGAATTTTGTAAATACTGGTTTCATTCGTTTTATGGTTTCATTGGTTTTATTGGTTCGGTCTGAGACCTGTTGTTGGTATTGTGGAGAAAGACAGGATACTCATCCATTGCTTTATTAAACCAATAAAACTAATTGAACTAATTAAATAAATCAAACATCAGGTTATGATTCCTCCTCCGATAACTTCCTCCCCCACAAAAAAAACAGCACCCTGTCCGGGTGTGATGGCTGACTGGGGCCGATCAAACTGAACACTTGCCTTATTCCCTTCAAGGGGCACCAGCGTTGATGGCGCCGCTTCGTGACGGTATCGCACACGGGTGTGTATCCTGACAGGTTCTTGCGGTGCCGGCTGGATCCAGTTTATCATATCAACCCGACATTCCGATAACAGTGTGTCATTTTTATGGCCCACCACCAGCCGGTTCCGATCTGTGTCCAGCCGCAGCACATAATAAGGTTCTGACGCCGGGCAATTGATGCCGCGTCGCTGGCCAACGGTGAACAGATGAAGCCCCGGGTGCCTACCCAGGACGGTGCCGCTTCGATCGACAATATCGCCGGCCTCGGGAGTGTACCCGACCTTTCGAGCCAGAAAATCGCCATAATTTTGTCCCTTGATAAAACATACATCCTGACTCTCGGATCGGGTGACCGGGTGCAGGCCATTTGTGACTGCACGCTTTTTTACATCGCTTTTTGTCATATTTCCCAGGGGAAAACAGGCCCGCGACAGATGCTCACAGGTTAAAAATGCTAAAAAATAGGACTGATCTTTTCCTTGATCAACCCCGCGCAGCAGGTGGTATCTGCCGGCACTGTCCTTTTTGATCCTGGCATAGTGGCCGGTGGCGATTCGGGTGGACCCCAGCTTACGGGCATATTCAAAAAGAACACCGAATTTTATTACCGGATTGCACACCAGGCACGGGTTGGGGGTTTTCCCGTTCAGATATGTTTTAATAAAATAATCAACTACTTCAGTGTTAAATGCATCCTGGATGTTAAGAACTTTGATCGGTATATCGATCTGTCCGGCGATTTCAGAAATATTTATGGATTCGGATTCATATCCGGTGAGAAAATGGATGCCGATAATATTGTGCCCCTGCTGTTTCAACAGGTAGGCTGCCATGAGGGAATCGACTCCCCCGCTGACGGCGACGGCAGTTGTGTCATTCATTCGAAAAAGGCCTGGTTTATCGGATGGACCTCCATGGCCCGGGTGGGGCAGGCAGGAACACAGAGTTCACAAATGCTGCATTTTTTCTGTTCAAAATTGACGGACATTTCAGGACGCTGCACCGAAAGGGCACCGGTGGGACATACGGCGGTACAGGCGCCGCAGTGCGTGCATTTTTTCTTGTCACGGGTTACTTCCTGCGATGCATTTTCTACATGTATTCCCTGATTTTTTAGATACTTAACACCTTCTTTAAAATCTTTCCTGCTACCGGATAGCTCCATAACCATCAACCCCTCTTTCCGGGGCAGAACGGTGGCGTTCAGGATGTTGAATGTCAGATCATAATCCTTGGTTAGGAAGCAAACAATCGGTTTTTGGGCGGTCGTTGCCGGGAAACGAAGCCTGAGTATGCGTGAATACAACGGGAACCTCCTATATGTTTACTTTTTTTACGTAAAATATTATCATATGTATACAAAAGTTTGGTGTCAACCGCAACATGGGAATCTTAATTTACGGGTCCGGCGGTCAGTATTTTGTGTGTCCAACTGCAGCATCTGGGGCAGGAAAGTCTAAAAATTTGCTAAGAAATTTAAGGGCGAGCCATCTATGAACCGTATTGCATATCGGACAACCGGATTTTTCATAAAGGCGATCTCAGAACTCTCCAGGGCCAAAATTGAGATTCACGGTGCTGAAAATATTCCAGATGGGTCGATTATTTTCGTGATCAATCACTTTACGCGGATGGAGACCTTTCTGATGCCCTACCAGATTTTCAAAATCACCGGAGCGTCGGTCTGGTCCCTTGCCGACTATGAACTGTTTAAAGGTGCATTCGGTGCCTACCTGGAGAAGGTCGGGGCCGTATCAACGAAAAACCCGGATAGAGACCGTCTTATCGTCAAATCACTTCTCACCGGTGAAGCCCACTGGATTATTTTTCCCGAAGGCCGGATGGTTAAAAATAAAAAAATTATCGAAAAGGGGCGGTTCATGATCTCCTATGCCGGTGGAAAGCATCCCCCGCATACCGGAGCAGCTACGCTGGCTCTCCGCACGGAGTTTTACCGGCAGCGCCTGAAACACCTCCTCACAGAGGCCCCTGAAGAAGCTCAATATATACTGGATCAGTTTGAAATAGAAAACGTTGAACCCATCCTGGAACGCAACACCTATATCGTTCCGGTCAATCTGACCTATTTCCCGATCAGAGCCCGTGAGAATATTTTAAGTAATTTCGCCACGTCCCTGGTTGATGATATCCCGGAACGGGTGGTGGAAGAAATCATGACCGAAGGAACAATGCTGCTCTCCGGTGTGGACATGGATATACGGTTTGGTGAGCCGATTCAGATCCATGAATGCCTGGAATGCTCACCCATTGAGCGTGATGTTTCTTCCACACGTAGAATCAATTTCGATGATACGCTGCCTTCTCAGAGACAGATGAGAAAAGAAGCGCTGAAAATCATGCAGCGTTACATGACCGCCATTTACGGTCTGACCACCATCAATCACGATCACCTGTTTGCATCCCTGCTCAGAGCGATGCCGCGTAAAAAAATTGATGAGCGCGATCTCCGGCAGCGGGTGTTTCTGGCTGCGGACGCCATCCGGAAAGAAAAGGGTATACAGCTCCATAAAAGCCTTCATTTTGACCAGATTCATCTGCTTACCGATGACAGATTCCATCGGGCAAAGGATTTTCTAACCATCGCCATTGAGAAGGGGATATTAAAGTCGGAAGGGGAGGGATTCATAAAAGACGCTACGAAATTTTCCTCTCCGTATGATTTTCACCGCGCCAGAATTGATAACCCCATTGAGGTGATCGCCAACGCCGTGGAGCCCCTGATCTCACTGCAGCGTATTGTTCGAAAAATTGCCTGGTACCCCCGATTCTGGGTCAAACGTATGGTGGCCGCAAAGCTGATCCGTAAGGCCTATAACGAATTTGAAACGGACTATCAGACTCATTTCTCGGAGGGCGAGTCAAAAAAGAAAAGTGTCGGAGTACCCTATCTGATAAGGGGCAATTCCCGCGATATCGGCGTTGTTCTCATCCACGGATATATGGCCGCCCCCCTGGAAGTGAAGGAACTGGCGGCGTATCTCGGGCAAAAAGGTTTGTGGGTATACGCACCCAGGGTAAAAGGCCATGGAACATCACCGGCAGATCTTGCGGCAACTACTTATCAGATGTGGCAGGATTCCGCCGACAGGGGGTATGCAATTATTCGAAACCTTTGCCGGCGGATCGTTGTCGGCGGATTTTCCAATGGCGCAGGGCTGGCGCTGGATATAGCGGCCCGGATGGATGATGTCGCAGGTGTTTTTGCTGTCTGTCCCCCCCTGCGACTTCAGGATATCTCGACAAAACTGGTACCGGCGGTAGACGTGTGGAATCGGTTAATGGAAAAAGTTCGATTGGACGATGCCAAAATGGAGTTTGTGGAAAACCATCCGGAAAACCCTCATATCAACTACCTTAAAAATCCGATTTCCGGTATCAGAGAACTGGAACGATTAATGGATGCCGTGGAACCCAAACTGTTCGACATCCAGGCCCCCGCACTGGTTATTCAGGCTCAGGACGATCCGGTGGTGAATCACAAAGGCTCTTTCAAAGTGTTTAAGAGTCTGTCTTCAGAAGACAAATCTTATGTGGTGTTCAATTTTAACCGCCACGGCATTGTTCGGGGGGATGGCGCCGAAAGGGTGCATCGTGCGGTGTGGGAATTCATAAATCACCTATGAACGCATTTAATTATTCTATTGATTATGCCCTTGATTTAACATAAAATTATAAATGAATATCCTGTTTCTATAAAACAAATATAATAGCGGGTTCTTTCTGCCTTAATTTTAGGCAATTTAGGCATTTTCTATGTCTAAAAGCCATTGGACTCTTTGAAGGGATAAGCTAAAGCCGGTCCCTTCGGAGTCAGATACTTTGCATCTGGAGGACTGCATGTTGTTTAATTCCCAGGAACGAAAAATGAGCTTTGGCCTGCTGGTGATGCGCATCGGTCTGGCCGCTATGCTGCTGATCCATTCCGCTCCGAAACTATTTGGCGGCTCAGCCCAGTGGAAAGGTGTCGGCGCCACATTGAACTATTTACAATTCGGAATACCGTTGGATATTCTCGGGTTTATTGTACTGCTCCTCGAGGCCCTTGGGGCGTTGAGCCTACTGTCCGGATTTTTGTTCAGATCCTGCTGTATCATTCTGACCGTGCTATTCGGATTTTACTGTTTAAACTATTTCAGCATCACATATAAAACATTGACGCTTTTTTCTTTAGGGCTTGCGGTTGTTTTTATCGGCCTTGCCAATACCGGCCCAGGGCGGTATGCGGTTTACGTCAAGCTGGAAAAAAAATAAATTTTTGAAAAATTGTCTTGACATACTACATTGTGGCATTATAGTTGTAACAGGCAGCCTCAGCTGCTGAAGCGGTTAGTTGGTATCCTTTTCAACTTACCTCTTAACTCTTTCCTCTGTTCAGGGGGGGGCATATTTCCCCATATGCTCCCCCTATTTTTTTGCTTTCATAAGGCAGGTGCAGCGTGAGCGTGAATAAACCGATTGTTCTCAACATATTTTCGGATTATATCTGACCGTGGTGCTATTTCAGTACCGGGCGTATCGAGCTATTACAAAAAAGTTACACCATTGACATTCGATGGATCGCGTTTCCGCTTCATCCGAACACACCACCCGAAGGGCGAACCCTGGAGGACCTGTTTGCCGGCAGCCCCGTAAATGTCCCGGAAATGCTGATGCGGCTGAAACGGGTTGCGGCTGAACTCGGGCTGCCGTTCGGCGATCGGACAATGACATACAACAGTCGCAGGGCACAGGAGCTGGGTAAATGGGCGGAAGACTGTGGAAAGGGCGATGCATTTCACAACGCGGTGTTTCGTGCTTACTTTGCCCATGGACAGAATATTGCCATGCAGGATGTGCTGGTTAATGTCGCCGAATCGGTCGAATTATCCGGTGAAGCGGCACTGCGCATCATCGAAGAAAGAACTTACAAAGAAGCCGTGGATAAAGACTGGTCGCGATCGTTTCGTGCGGGTGTCACCGCCGTGCCGACATTTATGATCAACGG
>DAOVBC010000138.1 GCA_030670715.1 Deltaproteobacteria bacterium
ATGAACCCAATATCCAATCACGAAGCCATCTGTCAGGCCATGATGAACCCTGCTTTTTATCCGCATGCGGTCAGACGTGTGGAACGCCGGGACACCCATATTTCAGCGGTGTTTCTGACAGGGCAGTGGGCCTACAAATTAAAAAAACCGGTCGATTTTGGATTCCTTGATTTTACTACCCGGTCTGCCCGCGGCAAATTCTGCAGACGGGAAGTTCAACTGAACCGGCGCCTGAGCAGGAACATCTATATAGGGGTAAAAGAAATTTTCAGGGACGACCGGGGACGATGGTCAATGGAGGGGAAGGGAAGAGCAGAAGACTACATCGTTCAGATGCGACAACTCCCGGACGAGGCCTGCCTTACAGAACTTCTGAAAAATAAGAAAATTCAGCATTCCCACATGATTCAATTGAGCGCTAAACTGGCCGACTTCTATAATCAAGGCGAACCGGATCCAGCCATTAGACGTTTCGGCCGCAAGGATGTCATTTCTTTCAACATGGAAGAAAACTTCCGGCAGCTGCAACCATTTCGAAGGAACTTCCCGAAGGATGATAAATGGGAGTTTATCTGCCAGGTCTGTCGTTCGTTTTTGAAAAACCGGTATGCTCTCCTCGAGCATCGCTTGAAAACCGACCGTGTTCGCGACGGGCACGGTGATCTGCGCACCGACCACATATATTTTACCGACAACCTTCAGATTATCGACTGCATCGAATTCAACGACCGTTTCCGGTACGGTGATGCGGCACTGGACCTGGCCTTTTTAAAAATGGATCTAGAAACCCGCGGATTTCCTGAATGGAGCCGCGTCCTTCTTGCAGCATATGTCGAAAAAGCGGATGATCCCGGGCTGTATACGATCGTTGATTACTATGCAGCTTATCGATCAATTGTCCGGCTCAAGGTTGTCTGTATGCAGCTTTTGGAGGCTGAAACCGGTAAATCCGAAAAGCTGAAATCTGAAGCCGCCGGCTACCTGGAACAGGCTTACCGATATGCCGTCCAATTCAGCAGACCAACTATCTGGATCCTCTGCGGCCTGCCGGCTACGGGTAAATCAACGCTGGCCTCACATCTTTCAGCGGATCTTTTTATACCGCTTTATCAATCTGACCTTCTGCGCAAGCAGGAAGGACCGGGCTCAAAACCGCAGGTCGTTCAGTACGGTAAAGGGGTATACAGCCAGGGAAAGCGTCGCCAGGTCTATGCCTTGCTGCTGGAGCGTGCGCATGAAACATTGAAAAGCGGCGGGTCGGTCATACTGGATGCCACCTTTGCCGATCAAAAATGGCGCGATGAAGCCCGTCAACTCGCTGCGGATATGGACGCGAACATTATTTTTGCCGAATGCACCTGCAGGGAAAAAACAATCCGCAGAAGGCTCGAACAACGTGAGGAGCTGCCCGGTATATCCGACGCCCGAAAAGAGCATTTGTCGAAGATGAAGGCCGTCTATGTGTCCTTTAACGGGTATCAACCGGAATATCACCTCCAGGTCGATACGGACCGGCCGGTCCGCGAGGCATTCTATGGCCTTCTTTCAGCGGGTTATTACTGTCAGTGGTCTCAGGTGGAGGCGATGGTTTGATATGCCGGATTAAAAGCGTTTTGTTAATTCCAATCAGTTTGAAAGTGTAACTTTGGAAGGGAAGCGGTATGATACGCAAAATCTTAGCTGCAACAGACAGGCTGACAAAGGCGGACCCGGCAGTGGCGTCGGCATTTAAACTTGCCATACACAACAAAGCCAAACTGTATATCCTGCATGTGCTGGAATCGGCGTACGAAGATGAACGGTTGCGGGTAAAAGACTTTCGAACCGGGGAGGATATCGTCAGTAATGCACGGTATGAAGAGATGGTGGCGCAGGCCCTTTACAGTACATATACCCGGATAATCCAATTTTACGATAATATTGAAATTCTGGTAACGCCGGGCTTTCCCTGGCGAGAAACAATCAAAAAGTCCCGTGAAACAGATACGGATCTGATTGTACTCGGGCCCCACGCCGGAAGGGTCGCCTGGCGCGGGGTTATTCGAGTGAAGGGGAAAATAGGAAGTACCGCTGAAGGGGTGATCAAACATCAACCTTGTCCCATATGGATTGTGAATCAAACCATTTCAGCCGGTATGGTTCGCCTGAAGAACATCATGGTTGCTGTGGATTTTTCCAGCTCTTGCCGGCAGGCACTGGATTTTGCCGTTAAAACAGCCGGAAAATTTGCATCCAAATTGTTTGTTTTTCATATGCACGGTGTCCCGCCGTCTCCGCGATACTCCCAGGACGGATACGATCGGGATGTCCGCCGTCTGTCGCGAAGGCTCAAAGACTTCAGCGATGAGATGCCGGCGAGTATCGACCGCGAATACTGTGTTCGGGGCGGAGGCCATCCCCACCTGGAAATCAGTAAATATGCCTTGAAAAAAAAGGTCGATTTAATTGTGATGGGTTCACATACCCGGGATGAAAATAAAAAGTGGTATGTCGGCAGTGCCGTAGAAAGAGTGAGCTATCGCGCGCATTGTCCGGTGGCCGTTCTGACAGATCCTCAAGAAATGGTTTAGCCGGTTGAGTCCGTTTTGTCAGTTGGGTCGGTTGGTCCGTTTGCCGGCCGTGAACCTAACTCGAAACTCGCAACCCAATAAACTCAACGAAGCCAACAAACACAATAAACTCAATAACCGGGTGGACATTTATCAACAGGAGGATTAGTATGTAACCGTTCAAGGGCTCACGGGTTCAAGGTTCAATGTTCAGGGTTCAAGGGTTTTGACCCTTCAACTTTGAACTTTGGTAGTATGAAAAACGGACGACCTTGGTGTATAAAAGTTACATCCCAAAACAATAACCTATACACCGAAAGGAGGTCGTCCGATGAAAAACATAGCATATCTGGCCATGGATGTACACGCTCGCCACTGCACCCTGGGTGAGATGAGCGCTGACGGTACTTTCCGAGGCAATTGTGAATTTGATACCTCGGAGATAAACATTATCGAAGCTTTGAAAACAGTTAAAGCCCATAAAAAATACCTGACTATCGAAGAAGGGTCGCTGACCTTTTGGACCGCTCAAGTGGCCAGCCCTTTCGTTACTCAAGTGATCACATGTGACCCGGTAGAAAACGCATTGATATATAAAAGCCCTCAAAAAAGGGATAAAGTCGATACGCGTAAATTATGCCGCTTGCTACGCCTGGGTGAACTCAAACATGTTTACCAACCGCAGAGTGATCACCGCGCCATATTTAAGGCATCCGCACGGCATTACATCGACCTGCGCGATCAGCTAAAGACCTTAAAGCAAAAAGTTAAGGCCATGTATCGTTATTGGGGCGTCATCGACTGCTTTACCGACTCGGTTTACAGCCCCAGGGGGCGTGACGTCTATCTTAAACGCCTAAAGCATTTACCGGTTCGCGACCAGATCAAGCGGCTTTATCACCTATTGGATAATGCCGCCGCCATGAAGCATGAGGCCAAAAACGCTATGAAACGCCTGGGACGCAAATATACTGAAATCGGTGAATTTAAAAAAATTGCGGGTATCAGTGACATCAACGCTCATATTTTTGATGCCTTTATTCAAACGCCGCATCGTTTTGCCAACAGAAGCTGTCTTTATAAGTACTGCCGTTTATCGGTCACCGATAGAAGCAGTGACGGAAAACAACTTGGCTATAGACGCCTGGAAAAATCCGGCATCGGCGAATTGAAAGCCTTAAGCCATCGTGCCTTTATGGCCGCCATGAGAGGTGCTAATGACGTCAAACGCTTTTATTTAGCCTCTTTAGAACGAACACACAATCAAGTGCATGCCAGACTTAACACACAACGCAAGATTCTGGCCACCATGTACAGCATCTGGAAGAAAGGAGATACTTATCAACCAGAACTTTTTCTGGGTTCGCCAAATTAAGGGATTGACTGCATGATATTTTGCCCTTGATTGCTGGCTGAAGTGCGCAGCCCAGTCCGGCGGATCCGGGTTGCCGGGAAAGTCTCAATCGTAAGGTTCTAGCCGCCTTCTTTTGCTGGTAATGCTCAAACTTTGGATAGACCCCCGGCCTTTATACCCGATATGACCTTAGTCTTCCTATCTTGGCAGGAAAGACTCATTTATGTGAATGGAAAGAACAAGACCCGCACTGTCATGTTGATCCGGTCACCCGAATGGGAGGGCAAACTTCCAATGTTCAGCGGTCAGGTGATTTATCTAATTGTCAATCAGCACAACGGTCGTCCTGTAAAGCCAAAAAAAAGTTGGCTCTACAGCATAGATAAGCTACGTCTTGACTTTACTTTTCTTATGTGAGCCTTGAACTTTCGTTAATGACAACCAGAGTACTAGCCGCTGAATCTTGAACGGATATGGCATGAATGAAAACAAAAAGAATTCCGTGGTGCTGGTGTCAGCGCCCTGGCCTTTGTACAATCGTCCATCTATTCAGCTGGCGGCGCTGAAAGCCTTTCTGCAAAACCGGCATCCCGATCTGAAAATTGCTGCATATCATATTTATTTAAAGGTGGCGGAATCTATCGGATACAACAATTATCAGGAAATTTCAGAGCGCACCTGGCTGGCGGAATCCGTTTATGCCGCATTGCTGTATCCCGAGCGCCGGAATTTAATTGAAAACTTTTTTTTTAGCAACGCAAAAGCCGGGTCCGACCTGCGGTCAATAGATTTTAAAAGCCTGGCAAAAAAAGTCGCAAAGGCAACCAACCAATTTATTGACGAAATAAACTGGAAACGGTTCGGTCTGGCGGGATTTAGCATCTGTCTGTGCCAGCTCACGGCCACCCTGTATTTTATCAACCGCATAAAGAAAAAATGCCCTGCACTGCCGGTGGTTGTCGGCGGTTCGATGTTTGCCGGAGATGGGATCTTCAATTTGCTGAAAACCTTTCCGCAAATCGACTTTGCCGTCAACGGGGAGGGCGAGCTTCCTTTAAGCCGACTGGTCGACTATTTGGGAAAATTCTCTGCACACCAGGAGACGCCATCAATCCCGGGGATTGTCATGCAACAATCAGGGCGGTGCAACGCTCCGATCACCCGCAGTCAGCTTGATGACTTACGCGGACTGCCGCTTCCGGATTACGATGACTACTTTAAGTTGCTGCAAACACTCAATCAGGAAAACACATTTTTTCCGACCCTACCGGCGGAAATATCCCGCGGTTGCTGGTGGCAGAGGCCAGCGGCCGGTAATAATTATTCCGGTTGTGCCTTTTGTAATCTGAATCTTCAGTGGAAGGGGTACCGCACTAAAAAAGCCGAGCAAGTGGTAAGAGAGGTTAAACAAATCACCGCAAGTTACCGGACGCTCTCGGTGGCATTCATGGATAATCTGATACCGCTTAAGGAATCAGAAGCGATTTTTGAACAGTTGTCCGGTTTGGACAAGGATTTACGCCTGTTCTGTGAAATTCGGGCTGTCACTTCCCGGCAACTGCTGGAGAAGATGAAATCGGCAGGTGTTAATAAACTGCAAATCGGCATCGAGGCCCTCAGCACCCGCCTGCTCGAAAGATTGAACAAAGGGACAAAGACCATCCAGAACCTGGAAGTTATGAAAAACTGCGAAGAACTGGGCCTGGTCAACTCCTCGAACCTGATCATTCAATTTCCCGGCAGCAATTATGACGATGTTGAGGAAACCCTTCAAAATCTGGAATTCGCCCTGTGGTTCCGTCCCATGCGGGTGGTCAAGTTCTGGCTTGGAACCGGCAGCCCTGTCTGGAAGGATCCGAAAGCATTTGGAATCCAGACAGTATTTAACCATCCGAGCTGGTCGCGTTTGTTTCCGGTCGACGTGGTTAAACGGATGGATTTTATGATTAAGTCTTACAGGGGCGACCGGTTAGTGCAAAAAAAACTGTGGCGGCCGGTCAAGGCGAAGGTGAGATCCTGGGAAAAAATGTATGCCGAACTGCATCGAAATCCATTTTCTCCGCCTATCCTCAGTTATCGAGACGGTAAAGATTTCCTGATTATTTACCAGAGGCGCCTTCAGGCTGAAGCAATGACTCATCGGCTGGTTGGGGCCTCCCGGGAGATATATCTTTTCTGCCGGCAGCGGCGTAACCTGAAGTCCATAATGGAGCGGTTTCCGCGGTTCGGAGAGGATCGACTGGTTCCCTTTTTAAGAACAATGGTTGGGAAAAAACTGATGTATGAAGAAAACCATGAATACCTGAGCCTTGCTGTGTCGGTCAGGCCACGGTCCGGTTCTGCTGGCTGACCGGTATGGGGTTGTGCCCGCACGTGTTCACGGGGTGCGTCTCCCCGATTCACTCCGGTGGCTACGTGTCCGGTCATTTCAATGACTTAGCAGCGGGGGCATTCCTGCCCCCTCCGCGTTCTCCCGCAAAAAAACGTGCGGGAGCCGCGGTCTCCCCCACAGCTAAGTCATTGAAATGACGAGGCCACTGCGCCAATCTCGCTGC
>DAOVBC010000107.1 GCA_030670715.1 Deltaproteobacteria bacterium
CGGCAGCGCTTATTATGCCCCGGCCTCGGCCGCGGTCGAAATGGCGGAATCGATCCTGAAGGACAAGAAAAAAATCCTGCCCTGTGCGGTGTACCTGGAAGGAGAGTACGGTCTCAGCGGTCTTTTTATCGGCGTACCCGCGAAACTGGGCGCCGGGGGGATTGAAGAGATAGTTGAAATCAAGCTTACGGATGAAGAAAAGGCCGCACTGAACAAGTCAGCCGATGCCGTCGTGGAGTTGAAGGAAGTACTGAAGGGGCTTGGTTATTAAGGTTTTAACCATGGATCTTCCCTATTGTAGTAAGAGCCGCTATCACCAGACACGGCAGCTATGGAGTTACAGATTGAGGGATTTAGGCATTCAGGAATTTGGGGATTTAAACTTGTCAGAATTCCTTAATTAATTCCTCAATCCCTCAATACAAAATTCCTAAATTGGGACGGGCTTGCCAGGTTGGGATAGCCTTTTTTTGATCACCTCGGCCAACCCTCGATGGATCCCGGGCAACGCATTCAGTTCTTCAACCGTTGCTTCCCGGATTTTTTGAATGCTCTTGAAATGCCGCAGGAGCTGTTCTTTTCTTTTTTTGCCCACACCTGGAATCGAATCCAGCGCGGACTGCATTGCTGTCTTGTTTCTCCGTTTGCGGTGATAAGCAATCGCGAAACGGTGCGCTTCATCTCTTATGCGCTGGAGTAAAAGCAACAGGTCTGTGTCCCGGCCGAAATTAACCGGATTGGCACGCCCTGTTTTGTACACCTTATCCTGGGTTTCGCCTCTCTTTTCATCCTTTTTGGCAATTCCGAGCATATCAAACCGACCCTGAAGTTTGAGATCATGTATCACCGAGACCGCAATACCGAGTTGGCCTTTGCCCCCGTCAAGCACAAGTAGATCCGGATAGGGCTTGGAGGCCCCTCCCCTACCGAAACGCCTTCTTAATACCTCATCCATGTAAGCGTAATCATCGGGATGGTTTACCTTCTTTATCTTATACCTTCTATAGGACGCTGTATCCGGTTGTCCATTTTTAAATACGACCATACTGGCAACCGGCAGGGTTCCCGAAATGTTCGAGTTGTCAAAGCACTCGATCCGATCGGGCAGTGCTGACAACCTTAAACGTTTTTGCAAGCGCACCAGGGTTTCGGTGTTTTTTAAGCGAGCGGCTGTCAGTTCATCCAGATCTTTTGCAGCGTTTTGAATTGCCAATTTTAACAGCTGCACTTTTTCACCGCGTTGCGGCCGGTGCAGCCTGACTTTTTGGCCTTTGATTTGCCGCAGCCATTCTTCAATAAGGGGGGCATCCTCCATCGTCACCGGGGTGAGGACCTCTTTGGGGATATAATGGGCTGTTTCATAATATTGCCGGATAAAGGTGCCCACAATCTCCGAATCATTGGACATGGTTTCAGAGAAAGTAAAATTGCGGCTGCCGATCAGAAAACCGCCGCGCACAAAGAGAAGAGTCACCAGGGACAGCTCCGGCCCCCTGGCGGTGGCAATGACGTCGCGATCCATAAAATCGGTGGAAACCGCCGCCTGTTTTTCAACCGTTTTTTCAAGGGCAAACATCTTGTCACGCAGTACGGCAGCCTTTTCAAAATCCTGCTTTTCGGCGGCATCCAGCATGTCTCGCTTGATATTATTAATGAGATCCGGGGTTCTTCCCTTCAGAAACAGGGAGACTTCTTTGATCATCTCATCATAGGTGTTTTTGTCTATATCACGGCAGCATGGGGCCATACATCCCTTCATCTGGCAATTCAGACAAGGGCGTGTCCGGGTTTTAAATTCTCTATCCGAACATTTACGAAGCATGAACGTCTTGTTGATGATTTTCAGCGTCTGGCGGACAGCCCCCGTTGATGAATAGGGGCCGAAATACAAGGCGCCGTCTTTTCGGATTTTGCGGACAATGGCAAGTCGCGGGTAGGGATGTTTGATATCCAGGCGCAGGGAGGGATAACGTTTGTCATCCTTTAGATCGACATTGTATCGGGGTTTATAGCGTTTGATCAAATTGGATTCGAGGATCAACGCTTCTTTTTCCGAAGCGGTGACGATGGTTTCAACATCTGATATCTTTTTGATCAGTACACCGGTTTTCACGTCCGGCCGCCCGGAGTTCTTTACATATGAGGCCAGACGCTTTTTAAGGTTTCGGGCTTTCCCGACATAAATTACATCGCCGGCAGCATCCCGCATTAAATACACACCGGGGCCCGAGTGCACGCGGGATACCGCGTCCCGGAGGCTAAAATTTCGCTCTGCGGAAGTGTTGGTATTTAAGGTTGACACTTTTAAGTTACGAGTTACGGGTTACGGGTTACGAGTTCCGGGTTGCGAGTTACGGGTTGCGAGTTGCGGGTTACATGTAATAATGCAATGTCATTAACTTAAGGAAAATTGGACTCCCCCACCGTCACCCCGGCGGGGCCTGTGCCGGACTTGATACGGTAGCCGGGGTCCAGAAAATCCTGAAAAGACTGGATTCCAGTTTTCGCGGGAATGACATCAAGGGCTTCGGCATAAAAGCGGAGCTGCTTAAGTTAATGGCATTGTGTAAAAATGGATAAAATCTCCCCAAAAACCCGTAACACGCAACTCGCAACAGTGTTTCCGTACTCCAGCCTTCCTACTCTGGTGAAATACGACTTTACCACAGAGCACGCAGAGACCACAGAGATAAACAAAAATAATTATTAATTTTTTTCTCTGTGTGCTCTGTGGTCTCTGTGGTGAAAAAAATTACCAATAATACGTCACTGTAATTAAGAATTAGAGTACTTAGAACACGATTATCTCCTGCAGGTCTTTGATCTTATCTCTAAGCCCGGCGGCCTTTTCAAACTCAAGCGCCTTTGCCGCCGCCTTCATTTCTTTTTCAAGTTTCCGTACCGTTTTGTCTATATCATCCAGTGATTTGAAAGAGGTAACTGTCTCGGCGATCCGGTCAGCCTCCTTGCGTTCCTTAGCGTCTTCATTTTCAAAATCAAAGATTGTGGTGATCTCTTTTTTGACGCTTTGGGGGGTAATGCCATGCGTCCGATTATAGTCTTCCTGAATTTTTCGGCGCCGGTCGGTCTCATCGATGGCCTTCTGCATAGATCCTGTCATACGATCAGCATACATGATAACCGTACTGTTTACATTCCTGGCCGCCCGACCGAAGGTTTGAATCAGTGACCGCGCCGAACGCAAAAAACCCTCCTTGTCGGCATCCAGAATCGCCACCAGCGAGACTTCGGGAATGTCCAGCCCCTCACGAAGCAGGTTAATACCGATCAATACATCAAACTTCCCCATGCGAAGATCCAGGATAATGTCCATTCTTTCCAAAGTGTTGATGTCCGAGTGCAGATAACGAACGCGCACCCCAAGGTCGGAATAATATTCGGTGAGATCTTCCGCCATGCGCTTTGTCAGGGTGGTCACCAGAGTTCGATCCCCTATTTTCGTGCGGATACGGATTTCTTCCAGAAGATCATCCACCTGGTTGGTTGCACTGCGGACAGTAATTTGCGGATCGATCAAGCCGGTGGGTCTTGCAATCTGCTCCACCGGGGCATTGCCTGACATGGAAAATTCGTAATCTGCCGGAGTTGCCGAACCATATATCACCTGCGGTATTCTTGCGTTGCATTCATCGAATGTAAGGGGTCGATTGTCCAGTGCCGAGGGAAGCCTGAAGCCGTATTCCACCAGCGTTTTTTTTCGCGATCGGTCTCCTTTGTACATTGCCCGGATCTGGGGCACAGCAATATGGCTCTCATCGATGAACATAAGAAAATCTTCCGGGAAATAATCCAGCAGGGTCGGTGACGGATCGCCCGGTGATCTGCCGGTCAGGTGGCGTGAATAATTCTCAATGCCGTTGCAATAACCAAGCTCCTGTATCATCTCCAGATCAAAATTGGTTCGTTCTTCAATCCGTTGGGCCTCGATCAGTTTGTTTTCTTTTCGGAAAAAATCGATACGTTCTTTGAGTTCATCGTTGATTGTCTCCATCGCCCGTTTCTGGGTGACTCCCGATGTGACATAATGGCTGGCCGGAAATAGGGTGACATGGTTTAACTTTTTAAGAAGCGTACCCCGCAGCGCATCAAACTCGGCGATGGTCTCGATCTGATCGTCAAAAAAATCGATCCGCAGACCTTTATCTTTTTCATAGGCCGGAAATATTTCAACCCGGTCTCCCCTCACCCTGAATACGCCGCGATGGAAATCGATATCATTGCGTTCGTAATGCATGGAAACCAGGTATCGCAACAGCTTTTCGCGGCCCAGGATCGTTCCGGATTCCAGATCAATCCGCATGGCAAGATAATCCTCGGGCGCGCCCAGCCCAAAAATGCAAGATACACTGGCCACCACAATCACATCTCTGCGCGACAGAACCGAACGTGTTGCCGAGTGGCGCAGTTTGTCTATCAGCTCGTTTATGGATGAATCTTTCTGGATGTACGTGTCGCTGGCCGGAATATATGCCTCCGGCTGGTAGTAGTCATAATAGCTCACAAAATACTCGACGGCATTCTCCGGAAAAAGGGTCTTAAATTCACTATATAGCTGGGCGGCCAGAGTTTTATTCGGTGCCAGCACGAGCGCCGGTTTTTCCAAGCGGGTTATCACATGGGCCATGGTAAACGTCTTGCCCGATCCGGTAACCCCCAGGAGCACGTTGTGTCGTTTCCCGGCCAGAATATTTTTACTCAGGACTTTGATCGCACCGGGCTGATCACCTTTGGGATCAAATTCAGATATGAGGTTAAATTTTGACATGAGATATCAAATAGCAGGTTAGAAATATGCGTCACTTTGTTATAAGCGCGACACTCATCGCGGCTATACCCTCTCCCTTGCCGATCATACCGAGCCCTTCCATCGTGGTGGCTTTTACGTTGACACTCTCGGTGACATTTCCCAGGGTCGCGGCAATATTTTGCTGCATCGCCGCCCGGTAAGGCTGAAGTTTAGGGGCCTCGGCCATGATCGTTGCATCGATATTTACTACCGAAAAGCCCTTTCGCCGGATGATCTCATATGTTTGCGAAAGAAGGTAAATACTGGAGACATCCTTGAATGCCGGATCGGTGTCCGGAAAATGACACCCGATATCACCTTCACCGGCCGCTCCCAATAAAGCGTCACAAACCGCATGGGTTAAAACATCGGCATCGGAGTGTCCGATAAGCCCCTTTTCAAAAGGTATGGCCACTCCGCCGAGAATCAACTCTCGGTCTTTCACCAGCCTGTGTATGTCGTATCCAAATCCGATTCGCATGATAAAATCGTTTCACGATTTTATGAATAGCGGCTACGCCGCTCGTTTTGGCAAGATGTTAAAATATCTATTACTGCGGTCCCGAATAGCCGGGATCTGCGCTATGCTGCAACAAGCAGTGAGGATAAAAATTTTATACTGTTCTATTTATACATCGCCCTGGAACTTGTCAATGTAAACAGTTAGTTACTTGAGGCGTCGTGGTGTTTCTATCGCTAAACCTCTAATAGAGCGGAATGGGTTATCAGCGAATCGCCGGGCACTGTTTGAATGTATTAGGGTTTGTTAAGAAAGAACAGCGAATTGTTGAGATATTTCATGAATGCTAAAATGCTCAATATGCGTTTAACGTATTGATTTAATGCCCCATCCTCTGTTCTTTCTTTACGAACCCTAATGCATGAGTTTGCACGGCGATGCGCTGATAATTCATGCAGCTCTCGATTCAAAATAACTCCCCGAACTCTGAGTTACTTGACCCTTGTCACAAAAAACGATAGATTTTATTTTTAGCTGAAATTTCTGCCATAGCTTCGCAAGCTGAAATTTTTCTTTTAATAAATGTATGGTTGTGATATTTATACTACCTTTGTTTTTTTCGAGTTTCGACTTCCGGCAAAATTAGAAACTATTAACGGAGCGCATTGTCGAATTGACCAGATATCCTGTGAAAAAGAGCCGCTTCAAATGCAAGTTCGATTTTGAAATCGGTTACCTGGTAAAAAGCCCCTGCCGGGAATGTGATCAAAGGAAGAGCTATTTCCCGGCATGCTCTCATGAATGTGTACTTCTGGAAAAGATCCAGTCGATACTTTCCTCCGCCGTATCGTGTTCGAGACGCGCGTAAGCCGGCGCAATTGAGCCCGGGCCATCCGTATTTTTTTCGACGGTTATCATGGATACACCAAGTTAGGGGCTTCGCCCCAATTGGAATGAGAACCTTACGTGGCTACTTGTTTGCCCCACCCCACAACGCATCCCGGAGACCGGATGTCCGCCTGATTCTCCGACCAATGGCGGAAGTTAAAATTTCTTCCTTACCCCATATGGTAACCGTTTTGCGGGCCCTTGTAACTGCAGTGTAAAGCAGTTCACGTGACAGCACCGGAGCATCGATGTCGGGCAATATGAGATGTACGTTCTCAAATTCGGAACCCTGGCTTTTATGAACCGTCATGGCGTAAACCGTTTCATGGTCGGAGAGCCGATAAGGCGGTATTGACCGTAGTTCCCCTGTATCGTCGGCGGTTGGAAAATATACATTAAGTAGATGGCCACGACGATTTCCGTTCGACTCTGTTTGTAGTCTCGTAATGCCGGTGTCTCCGTTGAAAAGCCCCAGGTTATAATCGTTTTTGGTGATCATGACCGGACGCCCGGTATACCACGGGTTACCGGCGGAATCATTTGCCCGTATCAGGCCCTCCCGCATCAAAACTTGTTCTGCAAGCTGATTAATTACTTCAACCCCGAACGGTCCTTTTTTCACCGCACACAACAGGCGAAACCGGTTGAAAAGCGCAATCGCCTGTGCCGGGTCATCGGCCGTGATGAAATTTTTATAGCCTTGGATGATACGCTTACCCAGTTCGCGGTTTAATTCGCTCAAGGAGGAAACCGGCTGCCACCGGATCGATGTGTCGCTGTCACTTTTAAGTAAAGTCAGCGTCTGGCCGCCATCCCCCTGATTGATGGTTCGGCTTAACTCCCCGATGCCGCTGGTTTCGGCGAAACGATAATTTTTTTCCAGGCTGACGATGCAGTCCTCTATGCCGGATTGACGGTTTTTTGTTTCAATTAAGGGATGAACGTTTTCCCCGGTCAGCTCCTCCATGTGGCTGCCGAAAAAAGAAGAAAACCGGTGCGTGTTACCACGGTTACAAATGTCGCCCAGCACAGCACCTGCTTCCACAGATGCCAGCTGATCTTTGTCTCCAACAAGTATGAAGCGGGCCGTGTCTGCCAGTGCCTGCATGAGCTTGGACATCATGGCCAGATCCACCATCGATGCTTCGTCGATAACGACCAGATCTGCCGGCAAACGGTTTTCCGCATTATA
Organism: Deltaproteobacteria bacterium; assembly: GCA_030670715.1. GTDB lineage: Bacteria > Desulfobacterota > Desulfobacteria > Desulfobacterales > SG8-13 > DAOVBC01. The sequence goes on from DAOVBC010000107.1 coordinate 7,348, forward strand.
CTGAAAGTAAGGGGTGTTGGGGACTGGTTTCAGAAGCCGGTGGATTGTCCTGGCCTCCACAGGGATCGCATCTATTACCCTTTGGCTGCACTGAAGTGTATGCCCGGCCATCTTCAGTGTTTCACCAAGCTTTGCAGCAGCCTTTCCGGTCGGCGCTGCAAGTGCAATTTTGATATGACCGCTTCCGGCCTGCTCTATCAACAGGGC
>DAOVBC010000105.1 GCA_030670715.1 Deltaproteobacteria bacterium
CATCCCGCCAAAATCGACACTCAAAAGGTGGCTGGAAAAAGCCGCCAAACAAAAATAGAAGCTTGGCAGATACAGATCGGCGTGAATAATCCGTTTTAGAATTTCTTTTTGTAACCTTTTCCTACTTATCTTGAGAGTCCAAAGTTCTTCCTAAGCCTTTTACTTTTAAAGATATATTCCGGTGGATGAACCGTCATTCCCGCGAAAGCGGGAATCCAGTAAAATCAAGTAGTTATGGATTCCTGCTCCCGGATCGAGTCCAGGACAGGCTTCGCAGAAATGACAGACCTTTGGACTGTGCAGCTACTTATCCGGGCCCTGTAGAAAGCGCCGTGCCGCTTTTAGAGCTGAAATTTTGGTGTTAGAAATCGCTTGATTTTTCCATCAAGGAATATTTTAATCCACCGCTATAATGAACATAGTTTCATAACATTCGTTCAATTGTTGACCGTCTGAAATCATCATCTGAGATAGAGGAGATATCCAATGTATTTGTTTGTGAATCCTGCAGGCAATATCCCGGTTTCGCAGAATAATAATACGACAGCTTTTTACGCGCCTTTTATTGCAGGGATGGTTACGGCAGTTGCGCTCATCGGCCTGATGATCTTCGCGCAACCTGTATTTGCCGCAAAGGTTTCTCTGGAAACTTGTATCCGCGAGGCCCTTGACGGCAATCCGAGCGCCAACGCTGCCGCTTACCGTGTCGACGCAGCCCGGGCGATGCTCAAACAGGCCCGCTCGGCCTATTACCCCCAGGTGTTTTTATCCGGCGACTACGCACTTACCGACAATCCGACCCGTTCATTTATGATGCAGTTAAACCAGCACCAGCTTGATATCAGAGATCCGGCATTCGATGCGAACAATCCGGATGATACAGACAACTTCCGTTTCTCCCTGGGCCTTAAATACCGGATTTATGACGGGGGAAAGCGCAAGACGCAAACAACCTCCGCAAAACTTGGCGGCGAGGCGGCGGAATATCTTCTGTCATCCTTTCAAAATGAATTGATCCATCAGGTGACGCACGGGTATTACAGCATCCTCCAGGCGCAGGATTTTGTCAGGGTCCAACAAGGTTCGGTTAGAAGCCTGGAGAAAAGCCTGGCGGTTGCCGGCGAAAGAGTCAAAGCCGGCTCAGCGGTTAAAACCGATGTGTTGAACCTGGAAGTCCAGCTTGCCAAGGCCCGGGAAGACCTCATCCGGGCGGAAAACAGCGTAAAACTGGCCATTGCAGCTTTAAATACATCTATCGGGAAAGAGTTGGTGACTGAGCAAAATCTTTCGGCGCCGCAAAAAAAAGATCCCGGGCCGACCTTCATTCAGGAAGATTTCAAAGCAGTGGAAAACCGACCTGAGCTGCAGGCGGCGTACAGGCAGACGTTGATTAAAGAACAGGAATACCGCAAATCCGTGCGCGAATATATACCGGTCGTTAATGCCTATGGATCGTATGATGTTGATAGTGAAAAACTCAGCGATTTCGAGGGAAGTTATATTGTGGGAATCATGGCTGAATGGGAAATCTTCGACGGATTCAGAAGGCCCGGATCCGTCAGTCAAACCAGGGCCGAGTGGGAGGCGGCCCAAAAATTTGAGGAAAATGTTCGCAACAACCTCAAGCTTGACCTGCGCCGGGCCTATATTCAGGTGGGTGAAGCCCGGCAGCGCTTGGAGGTGGCACAAAAAAGCGTGGTCAGCGCCGAAGAATCCCTGCGCATTACAGCTGTCCGCTACAAAGAGGGCGCAGCTCCCATTACAGAATTGCTCACCGCGGAAGTAGGATTAACGACAACGCTTTCGCGAAGCGTCGCGGCCCGCTATGATTACCAGATTGCGCTGTCAAACTTTGCCAGAGCGCGCGGCGACCTGATCACCCGTTACAGCAACAAAAAGTAATCGCGTATTCCGGCGAGAAAAGGTGAGGAAAATGACAGAAGAAGAAACGAACCGCACAGACAGGAAAAAACTCGCTTTCAAAACGGCCATGGGTATTGCCGGATTGGTATTTTTAATCACCTGGTCCGGTGGATTGTTCAAGGATAAGCTTCCAGCCGGTGAAGTTGAAGCCCAGACCGGCATACCGGTAACGAAAGGTGCTAAAACCTTTGAAGTAAAAACCGTTGAGGTGGCACCTCGTATCGATCTGGTCGGCACCGTCGCCTCGGGTGAAAAAATCCTGCTTAGCTCGCGCATCAGCGCCTACGTAAAAAAGGTGTACGTCTCGGCCGGTGACACGGTCCGAGAAGGACAGGTGCTGGTACGTCTCGACAACCGTGAGCTGAAAGAGCAGCTGGCAGCAGCCGAGGCTCGATTGGAACAGGCCCGAACCGAATACAAAAGAACCCAAAAATTGATTCAGGCCGAGGCGGCCACGGACCAGGCGCTGATCACGGCAAAATCCGCCTATGAAGCCACGCGCGCCCGGGTGAAGCAGATTAAGGTCATGCTGACCTTCACTGAAATTAAGTCCCCGATCAACGGAAAAGTGACGGACAGGCGAATCGAAGTCGGGGACCTGGCAAATCCCGGCCATGTTCTGCTGGGGGTTTTTGCGCCCTACAATATGCGAATCGAAGTACCTGTTCCAGTCCGGCTGGTGGAAAAATTGAAACTAGGCCAGGTGGTCGAGGTTCAGCTTGATCGGCCATCGCGTCCGCTTAAAGGCAAGGTCACCGAGGTCGTGGGTGAGATCGATCCCATGAGCCGAACCCAGCTTATGAAGGTGCATCTGGAGACAACTAACACTGAAGTTCTTCCCGGTACTTTCGGCCGTGTCTGGATCCTCGATTATCCCCAGCCTTCGATTCTGGTGCCAGCCTCAGCGGTCTACCGAATCGGTCAACTCGAAATGGTCCAGGTTGTTAGAGAAAATCGCGCCATTCGACGGCTGGTAAAGACCGGACCGCGTTACGATGAAATGGTGGAAATTCTCTCGGGGCTGTCCGATCACGATATGATTCTGGTGGAACCGATAAAAGGCTAAGTTCATTTTTATAATTACGATGGCGTATAGGCTCAGGAAATCATTGAGGTTGATCAAAATACAGCTTCACCACAGAGCACACGGAGAACACAGAGAATTAAAATTATTTTTTTCTTTTTCTCTGTGTGCTCTGCGATCTCTGTGGTGAAAAAATGTCCAATAATACGGCACTGTAATTAAGAATTAGAGTGCTAAGGAGGTGCTGCAGTGGAGTCCGGAAACTCTGCCATTTCTCGAATTATCAACGGGTTCCTCAAGGGAAATCTCCCGATAATGCTTATCATCATCAGCTTGCTGGCCGGCGTCATGGCCCTTTACGTAACGCCCCGTGAAGAAGAGCCGCAGATCGTGGTCCCGCTGGCCGATGTGCTGATCTCATACCCGGGAGGCAGTGCGGAGGAGGTTGAACGGCTGGTATCCTCGCGACTGGAAAGATTGTTATATCAGATTGACGGGGTGGAATACGTATACTCCATGTCCAGACCGGGTATGGCGGTTGTCACGGTTCTTTTTTATGTCGGCCAGGACCGGGAAAGAAGCCTGGTGAAACTGTATAACAAACTGCATCAGAACATGGACCGGGTGACCCCGGGAATCGCCAGCTGGGTGGTGAAACCGATTGAAATAGACGATGTACCGATCGTAAACGTTGCCCTGTACAGCGATGAATACGGAACCCATGAGCTGTACCGGGTAGCCGAGGAGGTCGTCAACAAACTTCAGCACATTCACAACAGCGCCCGTATTACCATCCACGGCGGGCAGGAACGGGTGGTTTACGTTTATCTCGATACCGAGCGTCTGGCAGCTTACGGCTCCTCGGCCATGGAAGTAATGGGTGCCCTCAAAGTATCCAATGCCCAGATGGAAAGCGGAAGCTTTGAAAAGAACAATTCCACCATAAGAGTGGACGCCGGTCCCTTTCTGAAAAGTGTCGATGAAGTGCGCAATTTAATGGTGGGATTATACGAAAATCGTCCGTTCTACCTGCGGGATGTGGCCCGTGTGGTGGATGGCCCGGCAGAAATACAGGGATATTCCACCTTTGGGTTCGGGCCCGCCGGAGAACCGCAGTCAGCAAGTGGAGGAACCATTGAGCGGGCCAGAAATTTTGATCCGGATATGTTCGACCCGAAGACTTCCCCGGTTGTCACCATAGCCGTCGCCAAGAAAAAGGGCAGCAATGCAGTGTGGGTCGCCAGGGATGTCAGAAAAACTATGGCGGATTTGAAGGGCACGATCATTCCGGACGAGATTGACTACCGTATCACGCGCGATTACGGAGAAACTGCTAACGACAAGATCAACGATCTGGTTAAAAGTCTCGGAGAGGCCATTGTGGCGGTCATATTGCTCATCGCGTTCTTCATGTCCTGGCGCGAGGGGCTGGTTGTGGCGATCGCGGTCCCGATTACCTACTCGATTACCCTGCTGTTTAACTACCTGTTCGGCTACACTATAAATCGTGTCACGCTTTTTGCGTTGATCCTCTCATTAGGTCTCCTTGTGGATGATCCGATTGTCGGGGTTGACAACATCTCCCGGCATCTGTCCATGCGTAAATTGCCGCGCCTTAAGGCTGTTTCAGCAGCCATGAGCGAGGTCCTGGGGCCGATTATCCTGGCCACACTGGCCGTGGTGGCATCGTTCGTCCCCATGTTCTTTATTACAGGTATGATGGGTCCTTATATGGGGCCCATGGCCGTGAGCGTACCGCTGACCATGCTGACATCGATGGTGGTGGCATTTGCCATCACCCCCTGGGTGTCCAGTAAACTGCTCAAAAGCGGCGGCAAAGCGGAATCCTCCGATATTAAAACTACGGCCATTTACCGATTTTATGAGCGGATGATGCGACCGTTTATAAAATCACGCACCAAGAGCCTGGTCATGCTCGGTACGGTAGCCTTACTGTTCTTCCTGTCGGTACTTTTGGCGGCAGTTGGACTGGTGCCGCTCAAAATGCTCCCTTTTGACAATAAAAATGAGTTCCAAATCATCGTAGATCTGCCCGAATCGTCGACACTGGAGGCCACAGCGGCCGTGACCCGCGAGATTGAAGATCTGCTGCGCACCATACCGGAAGTCACCGATTTTACAACCACCGTGGGTACGGCATCTCCAATGGATTTCAACGGGCTTGTACGCCACTACTACTTAAGAGAGGGCCCCAACCTGGCCGACCTGCGGGTTAATTTGCTTCACCGGGACATACGCCGCTCTGACAGTCATTCCATCATCCTGCGTATTCGCAAGGCTGTGGACGCCATCGCCAGACGCACGGGCGCAAATATCAAACTGGTCGAAGTCCCGCCGGGGCCCCCGGTTTTGTCGACCGTGGTGGCCGAGGTATATGGACAGCCCTATCATTCATATAATGATCTGATCGAAGCCGCCCGCATCATCAGGGTCCGGATGCCCGAAGAAGCCGGAATGGTCGATATCGACGACTCTGTAGAGACAAGTCAGCGCAAGGTATTCTTTCATATCGATCGTGAAAAGGCGGGAATCAATGGTATTTCCACTGAAGATATTGTCAACACCCTTCGCATTGCACTTAGCGGCATGCAGGCGGGTATCGTTCATCAACCGGCCGAACAAAATGAACTGCCTATTATCCTGCGTCTGCCCCGTAAGCAGCGCTCTGGTATTGCCCTGTTGGAAAAGTTGATTGTTAAGGGCCGAACCGGCCGCAGTGTACAGCTGGGGGAGCTCAGCCGGTTTGAGGAAAACACTTACGACAAAACGATCTACCATAAAAACCAGGAGCGGGTCGTCTACGTGGTGGCAGAAATGGCCGGGCGCGGCCCGGCTTATGCCGTGCTGTCGCTCCAAAATTATTTCAAGAAAAACCCCCTGCCGCCCGGAATTCGCGTCAACTGGCGTGGAGAAGGCGAATGGAAAATTACGCTGGATGTCTTCCGTGATCTGGGAATTGCATTTTCCGTGGCGCTTCTGGCCATCTATATTCTGCTGGTGTATGAGATGGGATCTTACCTGCTGCCGGTGATCGTGATGCTGGCCATTCCGATGACCATGATCGGCATCATGCCCGGATTCTGGCTCCTTAATCTGATTTCCAACCATCCTGTCGGCGGCTTCGACAATCCGGTTTTCTTTACTGCAACAGCGATGATCGGAATGATTGCCCTGGGCGGAATTGTGGTCCGCAATGCCATCTTGCTGATCGACTTTATCAAAGTCAATACCGAGCGGGGTAACCCCGTCAAGCAGGCCATTCTGGAATCCGGCGCGGTAAGATTCCGCCCGATTCTTCTAACGACCTGCACGACCATGCTGGGTGCCTGGCCGATTACACTCGACCCTATTTTCAGCGGGTTGGCCTGGTCCCTGATTTTCGGGTTATTTGTATCAACCGCCTTTACGCTGGTAGTCATCCCGACGGTTTATTACCTGGTGTACGGTTCAAAAAACAAAACGGTGACCGAGACCGGCCCGAACATGACATAAAATAAATGAATGCCTCGAACTCGTGAAATATCCGGGCTAATAAGGAAGATTCCTATGAAGATGATAATGATTGTCTGTCCTGAAGATCGTGGTGAAGAGATTCGGAGTCAAATCTCGGCGCACGAGGTGCACGCCTATACCGAACTGAAGAATGTCACGGGAGAAGGTGCAACAGGGAAAAAATTAGGCAATTCCCTGTGGCCTGAGAAATCGATCATCGTGTTCACCGTGGTATCCGATGATCGGAAAGACGGTCTGCTGAAGGATCTACGAGCATGTTCGGAGAGTCTTTACCCTGGAGAAGGCATGCGGATTTTTGTTCTACCGGTCGATGAGGCATTTTAAGCCGTTTTAGCAAATCGATTTACCGGTAAATTGAACAGTTTGCCGTCGAGATAGATGTTAAAGTTTGCATCATCATCAATGAGATGTGCAAGATACGGCCCGGCCGTTTCAGCCGGAAATGCACCGACTGCCCAAGCCGCAAGACCCCGTCGGGCCGGATCCTCCGCCTCCAGAAAAAGCGCCAGGAAACTGGCGGCATCCTTTACCAGTTGCGGTCTGGCATGAGCCAGTCTTCCCAAACCCCAGAGCGCACCTTTTTGAAGATCTTCCAGTTCCAGGTAGTTTCCGTCCGGGCGGATGTATGAGACGAGGATACCGGCATATTCCTCAGCCAGCTTTTCGTTTAACGCCATAGCCTCGCCCATGGCCTCGGCAGATCCCCAGCCGATGCCGCCGGATTCGTCGTTTAGATTCCAGATGAAGCGACGCATAATGATCCTTGCCGATTCCATGTCCTGTTCCGCCAACGCGTCAATGACCGCCCCCATGGCGCTGACGGCCCGCCATTTAATCTGTTCATCGAGACTGTATAAAAAAGAAAACAGCGGATTGACAACCTGCCGGTGTGGAAAGCAAAGAATCTTTTCGATACAGGTGGTTAAGTCCGGGTGCTGTAACAATTCTAACACCAGTTTTTTTAACCTGCGGGTGGGGATTTTTTTGTCATCGTCTTCCCGTTGATGCATAAATTCTCTCCCATTTGAGCGCTTCATCTCCTCGCCCTGTTACGGGTTGCGGGTTCCGAGTTACGAGTGATATTAAGTTAAAACCCGTAACTCGCGACCCGCA
>DAOVBC010000267.1 GCA_030670715.1 Deltaproteobacteria bacterium
CCCTCGGCAGCCTTGATCGTTCTTTCAGCCTCGCCCCGGGCAGCCGGTATCGCCCTGTTATAGTCTTCCCTGGCCTGGTAGATCATCTGCTCTTTTTCCTGGACAGACTGATTCACCTCATTAAACGACGGCTGTACCGGACCGGGAACATTGGTTTTTTTCATCTCGACGGTGACGACATGTATTCCGGATTTAGCCAGATCCAGCTCCTTTTGCAGCAAGCCTTTGGCTTCGACGGCGATTTCGTTCCGCTTGCTGATGACTTCATTGACACTTCGATCGCCGACGACCAGCCGCATGGTCGCCTCGGACATATCAACGAGCAGTCTGCGCACATCGCGCACCTTAAACATATAATTAAACGGGTTCTTCACCCGGTACTGTATGATCCAGGGTACCAGCGCCACATTGAGATCGCCGGTCAGCATCAGGGACACATTGGTGCTTTCTCCGGATGAAAACCGGGAGCGGGGTGACACCCGGGCGGTACTGAAACCGAATTCCTCTGTCTGGATCTTTTTGACGTTAACCTTGGTAACCTTTTCAATCGCCAGCGGAAGCTTAAAGTTCAAACCCGGTTGGGTGGTGCGGCTGTATTTCCCGAACAGCTGAATGACACCGACCTCATCCTGCTTGACGGTATAAACCGATGACCAGACAGCCGCCAGAATGAGAATCGCCAGGAAGATACGCGGCCCTCCCGGCAATTTGATATTTTTCATTTTCTTTAACATCTCGTCCATCTGCGGCGGCATGCCTCCGCCACCGCCGCCCCCCATCCGCTGCTGCTGCTCTTTTAATTTATCCCAATCCCAACTCATTGTTTTTACCTGTTTTTTTATGATGTTAATAATAATCTCACGCACCTGAAGCGGTTCGCTCTGCGGTAAAATAACAGAAACAGATATTGACGATGTGGATATAACTATAAACCCATAAGCGGTCAAGTCAAGCAAAAAGCACCATAAACAGTGTTGCATCCGCCGGTTATGCCGGATATAAGTATTCAGGTATAAAGAATGCCTAAATTGCCTAAAATGAAAAAAACTGTTGAGTCGGTTACGTCAGTTGAGTCCGTTGAGTCGGTTTAACCCGTTTCTCGCAACCCGTAACTCGCAACCCGTAACTCAACAAACACAATAAACCCAATGAACCCAACAAACCCTGAACGGTGAACCCTGAACCTATGAACCTATACCTATGAAGATATGAGTGCTGACAGAAAAAATAACCGGCAGGCCGTCCCGATTGGCAGTATCATCAACAAAATACTGGAATCCCGGCTTCAAGAGAAAGATGCGGGCCTTTTCCAGGTCTGGCAGCTTTGGGAACGCGCTGTTGGGGAGATCATTGCTGAAAACGCACGCCCTGCAGCTTTCAAGGGGAAAATTCTGCTGGTGCATGTGAACAGTTCACCCTGGCTGCATCAACTTCAGTTTCTGAAAAAAGACATTATCAATAAAGTAAACACCGCCCTGGGAGAGGACCTGATTGAGGAAATAAAGTTTAAAATCGGACCGGTATAGCTTGAATACCATTGAATATTGATGGCACCGTTAAATGTCCTTTTTACAGGGATTCAAGAACTGAGGAATTTAACACCTGCATACACCCGTTATTTAATTCCTCAATCCCTCAATTCGCAATACCTAAATTTAATACAAGTCCATCCGGTTTTGTTTTACTCTCATATTAAGACTTTAGATTTGCGCTCTCGATGATTAAACTAACTACAGATACTTTTTTCAACGGCCGGATCCGCGTCAAACAGCCCCGCAGCGGCTACAGGTTTTCGGTTGATGCCGTAATACTTGCCGATCATGTGCGTCCGCATCCGGAAGGGACTGTTGTCGATCTGGGAACAGGCTGCGGGATCATTCCGCTGATCCTGGCATATCGTAACCCGGGATTAAAAATCATCGGAATCGAAGTTCAATCTGAGCTGGCCGATATCGCCCTCGCCAATGTTGCGGACAACCACATGCAGGATCGTATCAAAATTCACTGCGCGGACCTGAAAACCCTCGGCCATGATGTTATTTCAGCACCGGTGGACCTGGTTGTCTCAAATCCGCCATACCGCAAAACACATGCTGGAAGGATCAACCCCGACAGGCAGCGGGCAATTGCCAGGCATGAAATCAGGGCCACGCTTTCGGATGTTATAACTGCAGCGCGCCGGATGGTTCGAACCGGCGGAAAGTTTGTCACGGTTTATACGGCAGAACGAATGAGTGAAATTCTCCTGGGGATGCGATCGGCGGGAATCGAACCGAAATTTTATCGAATGATTCACTCGGGCCGATACACCGAGGCCAAGATGATACTGCTTGAAGGGATAAAAGGGGGCCGCCCGGGCTCAAAAATCGCCCCGCCGCTGTTTGTCTATCAAGAGGATGGGAACTACACCGCCGAGATAGAAATGATGTTCAAACCTTAGTTTACAATCAATTCAAACTGCCAACAAATTACATAGCATAAAAAAATGCCTAAAAAAATGGAGCTCAAAGCTGAAAGCTAAAAGCTGAAAGCAAGACAAACTCAACGAACTCAACGAACCCAATAAACTCTTTGTATCCAGTATCGAACATCCAGTATCGAACATCGAATATCCAGTATCGAATATCGAGTATCGAGTTTCATTCGACCAGCCTGTTCATCACCAGTCCCGTTGTGACCTTCGGATAAAAATAGGTGGCCTTTCTAGGCATCACCAGCCCATGATCGGCAATGTCACGCACCTGTTGAACGCCTGTAGGATTCAGGATGAAGGCCGCATCATAGTTTCTTCGAACAACCTCATCTACGGCTTCTTTTACATCGGTTGTATATCCGATCAGTTTTTCGTCATCGAGTCGGGCCTGATCAAAACCGAGCAATTCCATAAATATCAGCCGGGTTAAAACAGTCACGTCCAGATCTCTCAATACCGGGTCAAGCTCGGGGCCGAACAGGGCCTCCATGCTTTGCGGATGGTTCAACCTGAGAATAAAAAATTTCCGGCGTCTCTTTAAAAAAACACCTATAGATTTGTTGGCGCTTTGCGAATTCAGCATATCGCTGAATTCATACAAGATTTTATTTCGCTCATTTTCTTTAAAAGGGATGGGGATCACTTCAAAAAAATCCCGTGCCCTGGAAATAAACGAACCCAGCGCAGATTTTGGGACCTGCTTTAACATGCGGTGGGCGGGCCGTATGATCAGACCGGGATCATTCATGCTGCACAGATACATCAGGACAAAGTTGGCCGGATGGCTCGTATGAAATTCCGGGTCGGATGCGCGCAGCCAATCCCGATAATTCAATGCGGTCTCGTATCGGTGATGCCCATCCGCGATGTACAGTTTTTTTGTCGCCAGGGCTGCCGAGATTTGCTCCAAAACGCCCGAAGCCGTAATACGCCACAATCTGTGCCCGTTGCCGTCATGGTCCTTTATATCTATATCGGCAGTTGCATCGGCGGATATACCGGTTATATATCTATGAAGACTGCTATCACCGTCGGAATACATTGAGAAGATCGGGCTGAAATTGGCATGGCAGAGTTGCATCAACGCCAGTCTTTCGGATTTTACGTTGGTGAAGGTTCTTTCGTGCGGCAGGACAATGCCGTCTGAAAAGGGAGACAACCGGACCCGGGCAATCAACCCGTAGCGCGTAACTCTCCGGCCCTCCGAAGGAAACTCAAAAGCAGCTATATAAAATGTCGGCAACACGTCCTGGCGGAGGATGTCATCAGCCATCCATTTATTGAAATAGTCAGCCGCCCTGCTGTGCGGATTGTGCCCTCTTGTGTCAAACTTGGATGTTTTGCCCAGAATCAGGCGGACGACGTTGAAAGGACTGCGCTCATAAAACTGGTGCTGGTCTTTTCGGGATATCACATCAAAGGGAGGTGTAATAACGTCCCCCAGGTTTTTAATTTTTCCCGGGTTATAGAGAATTCCCCTGAGAGGGATGACTTCCGCCATATATACTGGTCCTTAAAAAAATTCCTGTTCTGATACTAGAAAGAACAATTGAGATCAAGACAAAATT
>DAOVBC010000253.1 GCA_030670715.1 Deltaproteobacteria bacterium
AGACAAGGCGCGAGTTGATGAGAAAGCGCAGCATACAAGGTAGTATGTGAGCATTTCGAAGAAACTCGCAATGCACCCTTAAATATTTAAAATTGATGCTGAATCCCGCTTTGCGGGGCAACGCAGTATTTGGTCGTTAGATGGAGTTTTGAAACCACTTCTACTCATAACGCAGTGCTACAATCGGATTCATATTTGCAGCGCGTAAAGCCGGATACAGCCCGAAGAAAATGCCGACCAGCACCGACACCAGCAGCGGCAGAAAAACAGACAGATATGTTATGGCCGTTTCCCAGCCTGCAACAGAAGTTATGAGCCAGACAGCACCGATGCCGGCAGCAATACCGGCAATTCCTCCGGTAAATGTCAATATGACGGATTCTGCAAGAAACTGCACAATAATATGACCGCGCGTCGCCCCCACTGCGCGCCTTATCCCGATCTCCCGCGTTCGTTCAGAAACAGTTGCCAGCATGATATTCATGATTCCGATACCCCCGACCAGCAGGGAAATACCGGCAATGGCACCCAGAATAATATTAAACATCCGCCTTGTTTTTTGCGACTGCTTCAATAGTTCCATCGGGACAACCATCTGAAAGTCTTTCACGCCGTGATGGGCGACCTCCATAATCCTTTCAATAACTGCCGCCGCACCGACCACCTGCCCGGTTTCCCCTATTTTGATAATAATTTCGGTCAGACCGGCCTGAGCCGCACCTTTTCCTGATGACGGCTGGGCAATGATCTTTTCAAGTCCCAAGGGAACAAAAACCATTTCGTTGTAGTTTCTGATGGATATCGTCGATGTTTTTTCCGAATAATAATCGTAGTGCTTAAGAATGCCGACGACCTTGAACAGGTGGTTCCCGATTCTGAGGTGGCTGCCGAGCCAAACCTTCGGTCCCAGACTCCGGGCGACATTGCTTCCGAGAACACATACTTTATTCTTCCGGTCAACGTCGCGGTCCCGGACGAATCTTCCATAGCGGATATAAAGATTCTGCAGCCCGGCAATACTCGCGGAACAGGCGATAAACTGGGGGGAGATCTCCCGACCGGCGCCTGTAATCGAGGCCGAAACTTCCTTCAGGCAACCCACATCGGCGACGGATTCGCACCCCTTTTTAATCATTACGGCATCGTCAGGGCTGAGACCGGCTGAAAGCTTTCGGCGCGCCTTATACGCCTGTCCCGCAGTCAGGGTCACCGCTTTTAAATAGATATTTCGGGTACCCAGCTGTTCAATCTGGCGCAGGGCTTCGTTCCGCGCGCCCTCCCCGATCGATATCATGGACAAAACCGCCATAACTCCGCATACGATACCCACAATACTCAAGGCCGATCTCAGCTTGTGATCCAGGAGGGCGCCTGTTGCCATCCGCAATATCTTATACAGCCTGTATATTCTGTTATTCAAACCTGCCGTCATTTAAATTCATCACTCTGCGCGCATAGGCTGCGACGCTCTGATTGTGGGTTACCATGATAATGGTGGCGCCTTTTTCGTTAAGCGCCTGAAACAGATTCAGGATCTCGCGGCCTGTGGCAGCATCAAGGTTGCCGGTGGGTTCGTCCGCCAGGATAAGCTTGGGATCAACAGCAACCGCCCTGGCGATGGCCGCCCGCTGCATCTCGCCGCCTGACAGCTGAAACGGTTTATGGGTTATCCTGCCGGTGAGTCCTACCTGCCCGATCGCCGCTTTAATCCTGGATTCGGAACTGCCGTTTTGCCGGGCCGAATAAAGAAACGGCAGTTCCACATTTTCATATACATCGAGGTTGTGAATAAGGTTAAAGGTCTGGAAGACAAATCCGATCTGGTGCGCCCTAGTACGGGAAAGCTCGGAATCAGTTGCATTCAGCATATTGCGACGGTCCAGAAAATAGCGGCCGGAATCCGGGCGGTCAAGGCATCCAAGGATGTGCAGCAGGGTCGATTTACCCGAACCCGATGGCCCCATCACAGCCACAAATTCGCCCCGCGCCACACTAAGATCAACATTTTTCAAAACAGAAACAGTGGAGGGACCGACAGTATAGGATTTGAAAACATTGGTCAGGTCCACAAGACGAGCTGCCATTCTAATAACCCATATCAGGTTTTATCAGGCTGATCCGGTCGCCCGGGTTAAGTCCGGACAGGATGACCACCAGATCTTCGTTCTGCCTGCCGGTGGTAACGCTGACTTTTTCAAACCTTTTTTCAAGGTACCGGTAGCAGAACTTCAACCCGCCCTCTTCGAAAACAGCCTGAACCGGTATCGCCAGCTTTTGGTTCACATTTTCGGACAGAATCGCAATCCTGGCCGTCATTCCCGGCCTCAGCCGGTCATCATTATCCTTAAGAGCGATCGTCAGTTCGAAGTATTTCTCTCCCCGGCCGAGTCTTAAATTTTCGGATGCCAGCGCCCCGACAAAGGAAATTTCGCCGTCAAAAACGGATTCAGGGTAGGCGTCCACCTGTACCCTGCACCGCTGATCGATAACAATCTTGTGAAGATCGATTTCACGCACCTGGGTTTTTACGATCATCGAAGAAATGTCAGGCAGGTAAAGCAACGGCTGGTTCTGTATGACCCGGTCGCCTTCCCGGGGTTTGCGCTTGCTGCCCTCGCGATAGGCTTCAAAATGGATGGCGATGCCGGATGACGGCGCTCTGATGACTGTATTTTCCAGCTCGCGGCGGGCGTTTGCAAGTGCGCTCTTTACGATCTGAAGCTTCCCGCATACCTCATTGTAGGCTGACTTGGCCTTGGCGATCCTGAATACGCCGCCTTTGGTGAGCTGCCCGAGCTCCATTTCAGTCTGCTTGACCTTGGCTTCACCGGACTTGACGAGGGAGGGAAGAACATGAATTTTGTAGGAGGAATAATTTTTCTCTGCAGTGGCGTACTGTTCTTTGAGTTCGGCGCATTTTTCCCTGGCGGATGCGATTTCCCTTTTGTTGCCGAAACCTTTTTCTTTAAGTATCTCAAGATCATCTATATAGGCAAGGTAGCGTTTGTATTCCTCTTCAACCTTTGTCATTTCCGACTTGAGGCTTGATAATTTAAGAGGCCCTTCGCCCTGTTTTAATCTTTTCAGGTCAAGCCCGGCAACCTCCAGGTTAAATTCCGCATTGCGGATCTCACGCTCCACCTGGCTTTTTTCCCACTCGAGCATTTGCTCTGTGGCTGCGACCGCAGCCTCGAGACTCTGTACTTCGCTTTCAAACTGACTGACCTCCTCTTCAAACGGGGCCGGATCGAGCCTGGCCAATACGTCTTCCGGCTTCACCTGAGCGCCGTCGCTGATGAGGTAAATGATTTTCCCCCGGTCGCCGCGGATAGTGGATGACACCATATGCGACCGGGCCGCATCGAGAACACCGACCGCGTTTACGGTAATATCGAAGCTTTTCGAGCTTACGGTGGTGAGACGCAGATCGGGTTCGCTGTGGTTGGAACTGACAATGGTTGCAATCACCAGCCCGGCAGCACCGATGGATGCGAACAAAATAAAATACTTCTTCATGGTCCTTTTCTCAGCCTCTTTTAGATTCAGGGTTCGTTGGGTTTGTTGAGTTTGTTGGGTTGAGAGGCTTCGCCTGTGTTAATTGGCAGTTGTTAGCCGTCTGTAGCAAAAAAGTTGATGGTCTTTCAGCTTTGAGCTCTTTTTTTTAGGCATTTTAGGCAATTTAGGCATTTCTCCTTATCAGCTATGAGCTCAGCTTTTTTGGATATTCACTGGATCAGGGTCCCCAAATTGGAACGCAGCCGGTAAATTCCGACAATGTAATCGGTTTTTGCAGTCACCAGATCAACCTTTGCCCTGGCCAGTTCGTTCTCGGATTCAATGACATCAAAGTTGTTGGCCATTTCGTAGCGGAACTTAATTTCCGACAGCGCCAGCTTGCCTTCCGCGGTTTTTATCTGCTCTTCCCGTATCATAATTGTGTTCTCGGACTCTTTCAGTGAATTGAGCTGGGCCCGGACCTGTCTTTCGATATCATCACGCTCCTGTGAAAGACCCAGGCGCGCGGTTTTTACTCCTAAAAGGCTCTGCTGGAAGACCGCTTTTTCAGTGCTACGCGGAAAGCTGGAGCCGCCGAACAGGGCCACACGCCAGTTGTCTTCATCGAGCTTTGTGCTGTCACGAAACTCCTCCGACGTCCCTGCCCTTTCATAGCCCATCAGCAGGTTAAACTCTGGAAGAAGATTTTGCTTTGCGATCCGGGATTTTCGAAGGGCATTATCGACGCGATCCTGGCCCCGCT
>DAOVBC010000071.1 GCA_030670715.1 Deltaproteobacteria bacterium
TCCCGCAACTTGCCGTCTTCCGGTGGTCTGGAATGGCTGGTATACGCATAGGTGGCCTGGAAAATACAGAGTCCGTTTCTGCCGTTGCGGTCGATGACATAATACTTTCTAAACGTCCTCGGGGACATATGATTTTCTTCCGCCATTTGATTCATTTCGGCGGGAGTAAACGGCATCAAAATCGCCTTGGAGACCCCCCTTTCGGAAATTCGTATCAAGGCTCGACTTTCGCTGCTGCCGGCATAGACAGTGGAAATACAGGGGATCCGCTTCAGGTATTGAGCGGCCACAATCGCAGCTGAGCGCCGCCCCCCGGCCATGGTCGGAAGGCCATAGTACTCAAAAAATTTCTTTTGAATATCTTCCGCGTACTTGTCTTCCTTTTCATAGATGTCTTTTGATATGTATCGCAGGTTACGCGCCAGGTCCTCGGCAGCGTCCGCAATCGGCCAGTCGATTTTCACATGAAAATGTGAAAGACTGTATTTGTTCCTGGCTTTTGAAACCCGATCCCTCTGAATGAGAAGGGCATAATCGACCGGCAGCAGTATCTTTAGAAAATCATAAAAGTGGGCCGCTTCCAGATGTTTCTGGTTCCGGTCGAATTTGCTCGGCAGCGGCAGTGTTTTCGACTGGAGAAGATTGGTCTTGGTGGTTTTGTTGACGTCGAAAAATCGGATGTACTTTTTATGCTCGCTCGGCAGAGTGTCCTCTAAAAAAATAACCAGGAAAGTGTTCTGGCATTCGTATTCCACATCCGGTATGCGGGCACGGGGCTTAAGCTCGCGTTTTTCAACAAACGGGAATGCGACTTTCCTATCGTAAAATTTACGATAGGAATCGATCAGGGCATACTGCAGCAGGAATTGGTCGAGTTCATCTCTTAAGAGTTCATAATATGAGCGCCTTAATCTATCGGCCTTACTCAACTCTTCCCTGACTTGCCAGAAAGCCAATTTCATCTTGGACCCGCTTTCCCGATTACTGTTTACCGTGTAAAAGTAGTTATTATTATAGCATATTTTGTATGGACCATAAAGATCTTTTTGGGGTGGTCCGATTTGCTGACTGCTGAGTTTGGATTCCTATTTCGCCTTTTTCCTTTTTTGATGCAGTTCTTTTTTCTGAGACCACCTTTCCAGAAAACCGATCATGCCCGCCGAATAGGCCCGGTCCACCTTTTCTTCTCTCACTTTTAATCCACCGGGCTTTGCCATGGCGGATCGCAGACATTCTGTTTTATACAGGCATACCATGCAGGATTCGGGTGTATGCCTGAGACCATCATCGCCTTTAGGAAAAACATTTTCGAGTTTGCCGAAGCAATATGGATATTCTGTTTCCCGCCTCATTGGCTCAGTCTTTCAAATTCCCGGTTCATCCGGGCGATATGCCCCTGGTCGGCAAAGCTGAAATAACGGTTGTTTCCAATCACAAGGTGCTCGTGCACCGTTATCCCCATCACCCGGCAGGCAAAAATGAGCTGGCGGGTGATGGAAATGTCTTCCGCTGACGGTTTCGGATCACCGGATGGATGATTGTGAGCGAATATGAGCGCAGCGGCTTGGTGGTTTATCGCAGCGCGGATGACTTCCCGGGGATATACCGAACTGGCGGTCAGCGTTCCCTTGAAGAGGGTTTCGGTGGCGATCGCCTTATTTTTGGCATCCAGGAAAATAACTTTAAATTGCTCCCGCTGCTTATCCCGCATACTGTGATACAGGTAGTCGAAGAGCTCCCTGGAATTGTTCAGCAGAGTTCCTTCCTCCAGTTTTCTAGCCAGATACCGTTCCGCAACGGCTTTGATCAGTTTTATGCCGATAAGGTTTTTCGGGCCGATCCCATCGACCCGGCCGAGCCCTTCCGGTGAAGCCTCAAGCACCCCTTGGAGTGTCTTAAAGCGTTTTAAAAGCGCCTTGGCCGCATCCTTGCAATCCCTTCGCGGAGTGCCAAGCGTCAGCAGCAGCTCGATCACCTCATAGTCGAGGAACCCGTTCAGATCTGAAGTCAGAAACTTTTCGCGCAGTCTTTGCCGGTGTCCCGCACCTTTATACAGTTTTGCAGTAGCCAATTACATCCCTCTGCTTTAAATAATCACTGTTGAAGCCGGAAGCAATGTCCGTGATAGAAGACCGACAGCAGTCCTGGCAAAAATACAGGCGGACTGTCGGGCATAAGAAGGAGTTTTGAAATCGTTTCTACTCTTCGTCCAGTTCCTGCTTCAACTCCCGCGTCATCAGCCGATATACCGCGTCCTTCGGAGAAAGATCCTCGTATAAGATATGATACATGGCATGGGATATCGGCATCTCGACACCGATTTTCCGTGATAGATTGTAAACCGACTTGGCGGTTTTTACGCCCTCGGCAACCATGCGCATTTCAGCCAGAATCGCCTTTAATTTCTTCCCCTGTCCGATTTTTTTACCAACCGTGTGATTCCTGCTGAGTGTCCCGGTGCAGGTTAAAATAAGATCGCCGATTCCTGCCAGACCGGTAAATGTTCTCGGATTCGCCCCGAGCGCCACGCCCAGTCTTCGGATCTCTGTTTGCCCCCGTGTGATCAATGCGGCCCGGGTGTTTAAACCAAGGGCGAGGCCATCGATAACGCCGGCCGCGATTGCGATAACATTCTTTACAGCACCGCCCAATTCAGCGCCCAGGACGTCATCATTCGTGTACACTCTAAAGTAAGGCGTCACAAAAGCGGTCTGGACAAGGGCGGCAACTTCAGGATCTTCCGATGCAGCCGTAACAGCGGTGGGAACCTTCATGGCGACTTCTTTGGCAAAACTGGGCCCGGATAGAGCTGCAAAATGCTTCCGGGAAACTTCCGGCAGCGTTTCTTTTAACACACCGGTCATTGTTAAGTGGGTTTTGTTTTCGATACCTTTGGAAGCAGATACAACAATCGCCTCTCTGGAAACATAACCGGCCATCTGTTCGGTGGTCTCACGCATTACATGGGACGGAACAACAATGAGAACCAGATCTTTGCCGCTGACGGCGGCAGTGAGTTCGTTGGTGGGGTGCAGGTTTGATGACAGCGCGGCTCCGGGCAGAAATATCCGGTTTTCCCGGTAATGCTGTATCTGCTCTTTTACTTCCTTTTCGAACACCCACCAATCAATTTGATATCCCTTGGAGGCCAGAAGATCGGCGAGCGCGGTGCCCCAGCTGCCGGCACCGACGACTCCGATTTTAAAATCTTCAACCGCTTTTCCACCGAAACTCTGCATATTCAGAACTCCGTGCTACCAGTTGTTCATGCTCAGCCAGTCCGGTGGGGCTAAACTTTTAAGAATAATGGAAGCTCTATTTCTCAGCCAATCTTGCCGCATCGGCGACCTTTTCCTCGACATCCATACCCATGATTTTAACACCCTGGGTGTTGCGGCTGATGACCGAGACTCCCTTGACGGGAATACGAATGAGCTTACCCATATCGGTCATAATCATCAGGTCATCATCCTCACCCACAAGAAGTATGGCAACCACCTGCCCATTGCGTTCACTGGTTTTAATGGTAATAACCCCTTTACCGCCGCGTTTCTGGATGGGATATTCATCAATTGAGGTGCGTTTTCCGTATCCGTTTTCCGTTACAGCAAACAGTGTTTGCCCGTGACTGAGAACTTCCATACCAACGATCCGGTCCCCGGTGGCAATTTTCATTCCCCGTACACCTCTGGAACTGCGGCCGGAGGGCCGAACATCCGCTTCATGAAACCGGATGGACTTTCCCGTGGCAGAACCCAGAAAAACATTATAGGTTCCGTCCGTCAGTCGGGCCGCAATCAACTCGTCTTCGGGAAGAAGGCCGATGGCGATAATGCCGCCCGCCCGGGGCCGGCTGAAAGCCATCAGGTCCGTCTTTTTGATCAGCCCGCTGCGGGTGGCCATGATAATGTGGTAACCGGGTTCAAAAGAGGGTACCGCCAGCACGGTGGTCAGTTTTTCATCCCGGGAAAGATTCAGCAGGTTGATGATCGCCTTGCCGCGACTCATACGCCCGGCCTGCGGTATGTCGTAAACCTTGCACCAGTATACTTTGCCCAGGTTCGTAAAAAAGAGAAAGGTGTGGTGGGTCGAGGCCACAAAAAGGTGTTCGACAAAATCCTCTTCCTTGGTCCCCATGGCAGTTTTACCTTTGCCGCCACGGCGCTGGTTGCGGTAAAGGGTAATCGGATTGCGTTTAATATAACCGCTCCTGGATATGGTGACGACCATATCCTCTTCGACGATCATGTCCTCGATGTTGATCTCTTTAGTTGCTTCAATGATCTCCGAACGGCGATCGTCCCCGAAATCTTCCTGCAGTTCGGAAAGTTCATCTTTGACGATTTCAAGTACCAGTTTATCGCTGGCAAGTATCTGTTTGAAACGGGCAATATCCTTCAGGACATTTTCGTATTCCTCGAGTATCTTTTCACGCTCAAGGCCGGTCAGGCGCTGCAGGCGCATTCTGAGTATTTCCGTTGCCTGAATTTTGGTCATTTCGTATTTTTCAATCAAGCGTGATCTGGCTTCCTCCGGTGATCGGGAATTTCGAATCAGTGCAACAACATCATCGAGATTGTCCAGCGCTATTTTGTAACCTTCGAGGATATGAGCGCGGGCTTCGGCCTTTTGCAGATCATAGCGCGTACGGCGAACAATGATCTCTTTGCGATGCAGGATAAACTGCTCAAGCATTTCCTTTAGCGTTAACAGTTCGGGCCGGTTGTTGACAACAGCCAGAACGATAACCCCGAAGCTGGTTTCCAGCCGGGTGTGCTTGTACAGTTGATTGATGGTCACCCCGGCAATCTGATCTTTTTTCAGCCCCAGTGCAATTCGCATTCCCTCCCGGTCGGATTCGTCCCGCACATACCGGATACCCTCGATCTGTTTAGCGCGGACAAGGCCGGCAATGTTCTCGATGAGTTTGGCCTTGTTGACCTGGTATGGAAGTTCAGTGATGACGATCGTTTCCACCCGCGTGCGCTTGTCCTTCTCAACCACAACCCTTCCCCGCATCCGGATGACACCCCGGCCGGTTTTGTAAGCGTTTTCTATTCCTGTAGTACCGTAGATTATGCCACCGGTCGGAAAATCGGGCCCGGGAATGATGGTGATCAAATCCTGCCATTCCAGCCCGGGGTTATCGATGAGCGCCTTTACCGCTTCGATGACTTCATGCATATTGTGGGGCGGAATGTTGGTAGCCATACCGACGGCAATACCTGAAGATCCGTTAACCAGAAGGGAAGGAATTTTAGCCGGCAGCACTGATGGTTCTGAAAGGGATTCGTCGTAGTTCGGTATAAAATCGACCGTTTCTTTGTCCAGGTCGGCCAGCATTTCATGGGTCAGGCGTTCCATCCGGATTTCGGTATAACGCATGGCTGCCGGCGGGTCGCCGTCTATTGAACCGAAGTTACCCTGACCGTTGACCAGCGGATATCGTAACGAAAAATGCTGTGCCATGCGAACAATGGTATCGTACACGGCTGAATCCCCATGCGGGTGGTATTTACCGATCACATCACCGACAATACGGGCGGATTTTTTGTAGGGCTTGTTCCAGTCATTCCTCAGCTCCCGCATGGCATACAAAACACGCCGGTGGACCGGCTTCAGGCCGTCGCGTACATCCGGCAGCGCCCTGCCGATGATGACACTCATGGCATAATCGAGATAAGATTTTTTCATCTCGCTTTCGATACTGACCACGGGTGATTTATCTGAAGGTATCATGATTCATCAACTTTCTTTGATCAATGAGTGAATATAATTACTTTATAAGCCTTTTACTCAATCCGGACAATGCCGAAATAAATTTAGGAATTGCGAATTGAGGCATTAAGGAATTAAATAAGAAAAGAAGCCGTTTGAAAATTCCTCAATTCCTAAATCCCTAAATTCCTCAATTATTAACTCATCAGCAGTTACTGCCACTCAATTTTATGTTCGCTAAAACAAACAGAATAAATATAAATAAGGTACTATCCCTCTCCCGCCTTGGCCGACTCAACCAATTGCTGGTAACTGGAATGGTAGATATCCGTCAGCGTCAAAAAGGCAGTGATAATCAACGGGCCGTAAATAATCCCCAGTATCCCAAATAGTTTCAGACCGCCGATTATTGACAGAAATACGAGCAGCGTGTGCATCTGTACGCGCTGGCCCACCAGTTTGGGTTTAAAAATGTATTCAATCCCCGCGGTTAAAACAATATAAAATATGATGAAAAAGATGCCGGCGGCAATGCGACCGCTCAAGAAAAGATAGACGGCCGCCGGCACCAGCACTGCACCGATCCCCACGATCGGCAGAAAAGCCAGCAGTGTCATGATAACGCCCCACAGGAAAGGCGAGCGCAGACCGAACAGGGCAAAAACAGCTCCTCCCAGAACTCCCTGTATCAGACCGCTGAGTCCGTTGCCGATAATAATTGCACCGGCCATATCCTTGAACTTCTGAAACAGTTTTCTATCGTGCTCCTCCGGCAGGGGAGACAGATCGAAAATAAAGGACAGCAGACGATTCTGGTCAATGAGCAGATAAAACGCAATCAGGAGCATGAAAAAAAAATTGACGATAAATTTTAGAACGTTTGAGGTGATGCTGCGGGTCTGATCAAATAAGAACAAGCCCACATTTCTTCCGATTTCGGTGATCCAGCGGTTTAGTTCCTCGCCGGTGAACTGCAGGTTAAATTTCGCAAGGAAGTGATTCACCCTTTCGACCAGATGACTGCTCTCCAGCAAATTGTTGATCTGGTTGCCCAGCACGGTGTCGCGGGCCATCAGATAAAGATCATAGGCCTCTTTGGACAGGATGCTTACAAAAGACACAATCGGAATAAACAAAACGATAAAAATGACGACGCATGTCATCAAAGAAGCGATCGACGGGCGTAACTTTCGTTTAAGAAAATAATAGACGGGATTGAACGCACCGGTAACTGTGGCTGCCAGAATAATGGTCGACACAAAAGGCCACAACAGCCAGCCAAGCATAGCAATCGATATAAAAAAATAAATGAGAAAAACCCATAAAATTAAGTTACGGGAATTCGAATCGCTCATGTCTTTATAAAAAAATCCACGACGCCCCGCATCCGGTTTGGAAATTGGGACAATCGTGGGAATGTTGAAAAGGAATTTGCGAAAGAATTTGGAATGCGTCGCTATCGGGCGACAAATGCCCCGACCCCGAACAGCAGAATGACTTCATAGACAAAAACAGCTGTAAGATCATGAAAAATCGCAAAGACAAACCCGCCGCCAACGATGGCAGGCACTCCTGTGAATACTAAGATACCTAACTTTCTGGCTACGCTCATCTTTCCCTGTATCCCCTTAGAGTTTAGAATGTGGTCAAAATGCCGGAATACAAAATATCCAAAGTTTTGTGGAACTTATAACAGCAACCGCACCGCATGTAAAGAAAAAAGGATGAAATCAAAATAATATTCGGTCATCTTTCGATAACCATCGCCATGCCCATTCCGCCGCCGATGCACATGCTGATCAATCCGGTGTTGTATCCTTTACGTTTCATCTGGTGCATTGCGGTCACCATCTGACGGGTGCCGGTGCACCCGATGGGGTGTCCCAGTGATATGCCGCTACCCAGTTCATTGGGGCGGTCATTTTCAATCCTGATTTCCCGCATACAACCGATGGCCTGGGAGGCAAAGGCCTCGTTTAACTCTATCAAGTCGATGTCGCCCAGCTGCATACCGGTCGCTTGCATTACCTTCCGGATTGCCGGTACCGGACCGAGTCCCATGTAGGCCGGATCGACACCACCGGCAGCAAATGCCTTAATTTTAACAACCGGTTCGAGACCGAGATCATTGGCCTTTTCGGCACTCATCAGCAAAACCGCAGCGGAGGCATCATTAATTCCCGAGGCATTACCGGCCGTTACGGTTCCATCCTTTTGAAAAGCCGGTCTCAGTTTTGCCATTTTCTCAATATCTGTGTCCATAGGACGCTCGTCGACCTCAAAGACGGTATCTCCCTTGCGGGATTTTATCACCACCGGTACAATTTCCTGGCTGAACAGGCCTTCGGTAATGGCCGAGCGCGCCCGGGTGTGGCTCAGCACGCCCAGTTCATCCTGCTCCTGCCGGCTGATGTCATACATGGCTGCAATGTTTTCCGCCGTAACTCCCATGTGGTAGCCGTAGAAAATTTCATAGAGGCCGTCAAATACCATCAGATCCTGAATCGCGCCGGTTCCGGTCAGCTCCATCCTGTACCCCCAGCGCGCCTTGGGCAGCGCCATGGGAACCTGGCTCATGTTCTCCTGACCGCCGGCCAGGACCACATCCGCCTGTCCGGTCATAATAGCTGTGGCGCCCAGCGCAATCGATTTGAGGCCCGAACCGCACACTTTGTTTACGGTGTAAGCCGGTGTCTCTTTCGGTATTCCGGCACCGACCATGGCCTGCCGGGCTGGATTCTGCCCCTGACCGGTCTGCAGGACATTGCCCATGATAACTTCATCAATGGTCACCGGAACGGCTGTGTCATCCCAGTCGAAGGATTTTTTTTCAAGCTCGATCAGTCCCCTTCCCTTGAGCTTGTCCGGGGCGAATTCCTCCATTTTTTTGCTTGCCACCGGCCTGAGGCCGGCGCGTTTTATTACATCTTTCATTACAATCGTGCCGAGTTCAACCACCGGCACAGATTTTAAGCTGCCGCCGAAATTACCGATCGCCGTTCTTGATCCGCTGACAATAACCACTTCTCTCATAACAGGTCTCTCCTCCTATTGATTTATAGATAAAATCGTATTACGTTTTGCTCCTATCACATTTATCGCTTATTGGTCAATGGAGAGCGTATGTGCCTGATCCTGTTTTCGTACAAGCAGCACCCGGACTATGAGCTTATTCTTGCGGCCAATCGAGATGAATTCTATGACCGCCCCACTCTTCCCCTGGCCCGCTGGGAAGACATGGCGGATATCTATGCCGGACGTGATGTAAAGGGCAACGGGACATGGCTTGGGGTGACCCGCTCCGGCAGGATTGCCGCCATCACCAATTACCGCGATCCGGCGTCCCTGCGTTCCGACGCACCTTCCCGGGGACTTGTGGTCAGCGGCTTTTTGTCCGGCACCGAAAGTGGCGGATCTTACCTGCAGCGCCTGGAAAGGACCGGACATCGGTATAACGGGTTTAACCTAATCGTAGGAGATGGCACCGGACTGTGGTACTATTCAAACCGGGCCGATGGAATTCAAAAATTAGATCCCGGCCTGTACGGTCTAAGCAATCACCTGCTCAATACCCGGTGGCCCAAGGTTCAAAAGGGAAATGCAGGTATGAGCGATCAACTTCGGAAAGACAGAGAAATAAATCCGGAAGATTTTTTTGACCTGCTGGCGGATCGCTCTATAGCGCCGGATGAAAAACTGCCCGATACCGGTGTCGGCCTCGAGTGGGAACGGGTCCTCTCCCCGATGTTTAT
>DAOVBC010000022.1 GCA_030670715.1 Deltaproteobacteria bacterium
CAAATCAGAAAGGATTCTCTCGCCGTCATGTCCGAAGGGCGTGTGACCGATATCGTGCCCCAGTGCGATCGCCTCGATCAGATCCTCGTTCAGGCTCAGGAAACGCCCGATAGTGCGGGCGATCTTGGATACTAACTGGACATGCAATACCCTGTGGGTAATGTGATCATTTTCGATAAGATAAAACACCTGGGTCTTGTCTATGTAGCGCATATAGGCCAGAGAATGCAGAATACGATCCGTGTCCACTGAAAACGGCTGGCGATACCCGGATTCCAGAACTTCCTCGAGCCGTCTACGTTTGCCCAGTGACTTTAAAGTTGCCATGGGAGAAAGGTTTCCCTTTTCCCGCTGGTCCAGGGCCATAGTAATCTTCCTGAGACCGGAATCCGGTTTATGTTGGTCAAATTTCACCATTTTCAATCATTTTCTCCATCAATTGAATATAATCGATTCCCGCCGACCTGAAACCTTCTTTGCCGTATTTCATGTTCGCTTCCAGGATAAAATATTTTCCACCTGCCATGCAGATATCTATCCCCACATCATCCCACCGGCACTGCCGGGCTGTGCGAAGAGCAAGCGCAAGGGCCTCCTCCGGCAGCGAATCCAGGCTGATACACCCTCCCACTGCTAAATTACTCCTGAAATCCCCCGGCGGGTTGATCCGCCAGTAGGCATGCACAACATGATCACCGATGATAACCGCCCGTATGTCGCGATCGATGGGAAGATATTCCTGGATGTATGCCGGATGGGAAACATTCAGATAGTTCTGAAGATCAACATCATTTTTTACTAAAAATACGCCCCTGCCCATTGCCGATCCGCGCGGTATTTTAGCGATGAAAGGATATTTAAAATGATCCGTTATCGCCTTTTTCTGGCGCTTCCCGTAGAATACCCGTGTGCGCGGATGCGGTATGCCCTGCAAGTTGAACAGGGCGGACTGTTTGATTTTGTCCTGTACACACTTATAGGTATGGTAACTCGGAAAGGTTTCTTTTCCCATGGCGTCAAACAGATCCGCATAAAAGGTCGTCGGGTAATAAATTTTCTTTGCTTCCCGTATCATCTCCGCATCCCGGCCGCTGTAATCGGAAAAGTTCGTCTTGACCCCGAGGGTGATGACATTTCTGCATTTTCTCAGGCGGCTTTCGAGGGCGATGATTTTGCGGTTTTTGGGCATTTTTTGTACGTACGATCAATCCTTGATAATGGATACTCGATTCTGGATACCCGGTTCTGGATACTCGGTTCTGGATCAAGGATAACCGACCGATATTCTGTTCTTTCTTTACGAACCCTTAGCCATGAGTTTGCCCGCAGATGTGCGGATAATTCATGGAGCTCTCAGTTCAAAAAAACTCACCGATCCTCATGTAAAGGTTTAGTTCCTTGATTTTAAATTCAGTATCGAGCATCGAATATCCAGCATCCTATTTCAACTGAATTCGGTATGGCTCCCACCCACTTTATGTTTGTCCAGACCCTCAAACAAGCTCTTTATCCTTTCCATACTCCGGTCGGTGTGGCTTCCATGCCAGTAGATTTTCCGGCAACGGGGACACTGTCGGAAGTCGTTCTGAGTTTCCCATACGTAATCGGGTACGGCGTTGCGAACCGATTCCTTTTCAATCAGCTCAATCGGTGTGTTACAAATGAGACATCTGGAAAACGGTCTGACATCCGCCTGTGACAGGTTCAAGGCTTTGATCACTTCCCGCAATTGATCCTCAGGATCGTTGGACTTAATAAAAATAAGGTTACGAGACCTGAATTTTAGGCGTACCCGATGTGTCCTGGTAAGCATTACGCTCCCCGGCCGACAGAGATCATGCAATCTGCTGTCAGCGGCTTCTGGATCGTACAGGGTGTCAAACCCCAGAATCCGAAGCCATTTGGCCAGCCGGCCCAGGGTTCTGTCTGCAATAAATGTAACTTGCATTTTACTCTGTCACAAAAACCATATTTGCTATGACAAGATCAATGCCTGGAATTTACTATCTTCCGGTATGCCTGCTGTATTTCCTTAAAGCGCACCTCAGCCAGAGCCTTGAATTCATCACCAAGATGGGCAACCTTGTCGGGATGATACTTGTTGACAAGTTTTCTGTAGGCCTTTTTTATCTCATCCTCAGTTGCATTTCTTTCAATCCCCAGCACCGCATACGGGTCATCATGGCCTCTTTTTTCATCCATCCGGTTACGGGTTTTCCCGGAATTGTTTTCAGAAAATTGCTGCCGTGAATTCGCTTCGCTCTGCCTGTATTGATAATTCTGCCGGCCTGCCTGAGTTTTCTTTTTCTGGAGATACAAAAACCGCAGAAGAAGCCCCAGAACTACGGAATCATCCAGCCAGCCCCACCCCGCTACAATATCAGGGAGCAGGTCATAGGGAAAGAAAATATACAGCAATGCCAGTAGAATATATAGATATTTCATTTTTTAAAACCGGTTCTAATATCAATATATAGTATCTCATACATACCCAAAACGCAATAGATGGTGTATTTTTTTCGGTTTTCGGTTATACATAACGGGTTAAATCATTTTAATTTGACACGCTATTTTTACCATTGTAATCTAAATTATTAAAAAAGAACCTTTCAACAGCTTCAGAATCTTTTGACATCTTCATCGAAGGACGGTTTTATCGATGACACCATCCTCCAGGTCTCGAAAAATACTTTACGGGACATTCTGCCTGGTCATTTGCCTTAACATTTCCATTGCCCTGGCCGGTAGTGTTCGCACGCCGGTTGTGGCCGGCATGTGGTATCCGGACTCCCGTGTCGACCTCGAACAAATGCTCGATTCGCTCACCCGTCGTGCAGAAAAAACAACCGTAACGATTCCACCACGCTGGAAACTCAAAGCGCTCATCCTGCCGCATGCCGGATTCGCTTACTCCGGGTGGACGGCCGCCCATGCCTGTAAGGTATTGTCTCCGGAACAGTTTCGCAAGGTGTTACTGCTGGGACCCGATCATCGTGTTGGCTTTCAAAACGGGGCTGTCAGTAACGTCACGGCATACCAAACACCGCTGGGGCTAATTCCTCTGCATGCGGACGCCAAAAAGCTCCGATCAAAATCCGAATTGTTTCGGCCGGTTCCTGAATCCGACCGTACGGAACACTCCCTGGAGGCGGTTCTTCCTTTTCTGCAATATTACCTTAAAGAATTCAGCCTGGTACCGATCGTTCTGGGTCCATGCAATATCCCGACCATAGCCGATGCTCTCGAACCGCTGATTGATAATGACACCTTATTGGTAGTCAGTTCCGACCTGTCACACTTTCTATCGTATCCACAGGCCAAAGCCCGGGATCGGGAGACGATCCGGATGATCCTGAATTTCGACTCGGAAAAAATTTTACATGGGGAAAACTGCGCCTGCGGAAAAACACCGATTCTGGTGCTGATCGACCTGGCCCGCCGCCATGGGTGGCAGCCGGTACCGCTTCACTATTCAAACAGCGGCGATACGGGCGGGGGCCGTTCCAGGGTTGTCGGTTATGCGGCCATCGCGTTTTTCGAAGGAGATGATATGGCCGAAAAAAATATGAGGGATCGTTTGCTCACCGAAAAAGAAGGTTTGAAACTCGTCCGTCTGGCGCGCCGAACCATTGCTGAACGGCTGGGACCAATAAAAAAAGATGTTCGTTTGGATGAACAGCTGACCGACCCCTGCTTTCAAATTCATTGCGGGACCTTTGTTACGCTGAAGAAAAACGGTCGGCTGCGCGGTTGTATCGGCAACCTTACATCCAGCAAATCGGTTGTAGAGGGCGTCACAAACAGCGCCGTTAACGCCGCATTTCACGACCCCAGATTCCCGCCGCTTGCGGCCGATGAGTTGGACCGGCTGCAGATCTCGGTGAGTGTACTGACAGAACCAAAGCTGCTTTTCTATAAGGACAGCGGTGATCTGATATCAAAACTTCGGGTAAACGTGGACGGTGTTATCCTGCGCAAAGGCGCCGCTAGAGCTACTTTTCTGCCCCAGGTGTGGGAGCAGCTGCCCGCACCGGAAAATTTTCTATCTCATCTCTGCGCAAAAGCCGGTCTGGCCCCTGATTCCTGGCGTCACACCAAACTGGAGATTTCCACGTACCAGGTTCAATATTTTGAAGAACAGAAATGATCGTGCCATACTGCATGTGGTACTGGCCACCGGTATTTCCTCGGTGGTCACCCAGCTTCTCACCATTCGTGAATTGCTGACCCAGTTTCAGGGTAACGAAATTGTCATTGCCCTGATTCTCTTTGTCTGGCTGCTTCTGGGTGGAATGGGTACCCTAATGGCACGTCTTGTATCCCGCAGCCAATGGCAAGCCACTGTGAGGCGGTTGGCCTGGTTGTCTTTTTCCCTGGCAGCGATCTCGCCGCTTCAAATCATCGCCATTCGATTGCTTAGAGATGTCTTTTTTATCCATGGCTCATCGGTGGGTTTTTATCCGATCTTGGGATTTATCTTCGCTGTCCTCACACCGTACTGCCTGATTCTCGGTTTTGTTCTGCCTTTCAGTCTTTTTGTCCTACGTAGTAAAGATCCGCAATACCCCGGTGCACGCATTTATATTCTGGACAACCTGGGTGATGTGACCGGCGGGGCGCTGTTTTCCTTCGCGCTGGTATTTATCTTTTCACCGCTTCAGGCCATATTCGCGGCACATCTGCCGCTACTGGCGGCAAGCATCATGGTGTTTTCCGCCCGGGAGCGATGGCGACCGCTACCTTTACTCGCAGCCGGTGTTGTACTGGTGCTGCTCACCGCGGGCATTTTGATCGAAAAAACCTCTTTACAGCCGCCGGAAGGAGAACTAATCGATTATCGCGAATCTCTTTACGGACGGATCACGGTCCACCGGGACCGGGAGCAATACACCCTGTTCGAAGACGGCACCCCGCTTTTCAGCTCCGCAAATCTGGTCATGGCAGAAGAATCGGTTCACTATCCATTGTCACAACTTCTAAAACCGGACCGCATACTGATTATTTCTGCTGAAGGGGGGGTAATGAAAGAGCTGCAAAAATATTCACCCCGAAAAATTGACTATGTGGAGCTCAATCCGGCGATCACCGAAGTGTTATTCCGCTACGGCCTGGTTGAAAAAATAACCGGCCTGCGGGTTATCCATCGGGATGGACGAGCCTATCTGTCCGACACCAACCGGATTTACGACGCCATTATCGTGAATCTGCCGGAACCGGATACGTTTCAGGTCAACCGCTTTTTCACGGGCGAATTTTTCCAACTGGCGCGCAGTCACCTGTCACCGGAGGGTATTTTAAGCTTTTCCATGCAGGGGTTTGACAACTACCTGGCAGAACCGCAAAGGCAAAAGGTCTCTTCCCTCTACAATACAGCCATCGATCATTTCAACAACGTCCAGTTGTTGCCTGGCCAGAGGATCTATTTTCTGTGCAGTGCCGGACCAATCAACATTGATATACCGGCTCTGCTGATGGCAAAGGGCGTACAGACGGACTATATCCAGGGGTACTATTACGGCAACCTGACACCGCAAAGGATAGAGCGGCTTAACGCGCTGGTGGATTCCACCACACCTAAAAATTTCGATACGGCGCCCTACCTGATGCGCATCATGTTTCAACAGTGGTTCGCCAAGTTCACCACATCTCCGGCAGTATTCATTATTTTTATGGCCGTCCTGTGCTTGATTTACCTGATTCGGATTACGCGCGAAGAATTCATCCTTTTTTCCACCGGATGCATGACCATGGGAAGCGAAATACTGGTGATATTTGCATTTCAAATATTTTTCGGCTATATTTATTTTCAGATCGGCGTCATCATCACGGTCTTTTTGGCAGGGTTGCTGCCCGGTGCGGCCTTTGGAAGAAGGCTGAGCGGCAGGGGCAAACACCTGTTGCCAATGGCCGATGGGCTGCTCATGGTCCTGATGGCACTATTTATCCTGGCTATGGCTTTTGTCGGTGAACGTCTTCCGGTATTGTTTTTTCTGACTTTCGGATTTTTAATTTCACTTATCTGCGGCTTTCAATTTCCGGTAGCCCTGCACCTTTGTGGAGATGACAATCCTGCTGCCACACGCTTTTTTTCCGCAGACCTGATCGGTGCTGCCTGCGGCACCCTGTTCACCAGTATCTTATTGATCCCCTACTTCGGATTGCTCCCGACAGCTGCCGCTCTTATCGGATTGAAGCTGCTGAGCATCATCATCGGAGTCACCCATGAAAAAAATATCGCGACGTCGCTTTCTATACTGTAGCGCCGCATTTCTTTCTGCCACTCTGCCCACCTGCCCCGCCCTGGCCTTCGGGACAAAAAACCGGCAGCATTCCGGGGCCGACGACATCCGGGGCCGGGTCTTTAAGGGAGACGCCCCGAAGGTGTTATGGAAATGGTCCAAAGAGGGATTTTTATATAAAAAAATAAAAAACGGAAAAGTGATTTGCGGTATTTGCCCCAACCGGTGCGTTCTGGCCGAAGGGGATCGCAGCGTCTGCCGCTCCAGGGTGAACATCAACGGTACGCTCTACAGCCTGGCATATGGCAACCCCTGTGCCATACACCTTGACCCGGTTGAAAAAAAACCGCTCTACCATTTCAGGCCCCGCACCACCGCATTTTCAATCGCCACTTCCGGATGCAATTTTCGCTGTTTGAACTGTCAGAATTATGAGATATCCCAGGCCAAGCCCTATGAGGTTCGCAGTTACGAACTTTTCCCGGCCGGCGTTGTCAAAGAAGCGCGCCGCGCCGGTGCGGCTTCGATCGCCTACACCTATTCCGAACCGATCACCTTTTTTGAGTACATGATCGACACGGCACGCCTGGCCCGTGAAGCCGGAATATATAATTTAATGATTTCAAATGGATACATAAACCATAAACCATTGCTTGAACTTTCTAGCGTGCTGGACGGAGCCAATATCAATCTCAAATCTTACAGCGATACGATCTATCGCAAATTAAACGGCGGGCGTCTGCAGCCCGTGTTAAACACTTTTGAGACCCTCCACGGGCAGGGCGTCCACTTTGAAATGACCACCCTGGTGGTGCCGGGGTATGTCGACGATCCTGACATGATCAAGCGGATGTGTGACTGGATACTGAATGCGGTAGGTCCTGATTATCCCCTCCATTTTATAAGGTTTTTCCCCCGCTACAAGCTGGACCGGCTCCCGCCCACACCGGTATCGACCCTGGAGCAGTTCCGGGATCTGGCCCTTGCGGCCGGCGTCCATTATGTGTACGTCGGGAACGTCCCCGGCCATGACGGCAACAACACTTACTGCCACAACTGTGGCAAGCTTCTGATCAATCGCCGGGGATATATCATCCCTGACTACAACCTGAACGGCAGCCACTGCAAGTACTGCAACACTGCAATCCCCGGTGTGTGGGAAGACGCAACAAACAACTCCGTATAAGGCCTGAGCGGAAAATTCCGCCGCTGCTAAAAAAACTCGTATATTGGGCTTGATTTTTTTCAGAAACATCCTATAGTGTAAATAATCAATAAAGGCCCGTTCTTAATTGGCGGGCCGGTTTCGTTCTGAAGGCAAGACCCATTTGTCAAAGTGGCAACCTGCAGTTTGGAACTTTGAAAATTTTTATGGAAGGAGGATGTCACTATGGCTGATGGAATTGTAAAATGGTTTAATAACGGCAAAGGCTATGGCTTCATTGAGCAGGAAGATGGTCCGGATGTATTTGTACACCATTCGGGAATCAATGCAACCGGTTTCAAATCGCTCGATGAAGGCGACCAGGTTACCTTTGACATAGAGCAGGGTCAAAAAGGACCTTCTGCAGTAAATGTCACTGTGGGTTAGCTCACCATTTCAAAATTAAAAAGGGCATTCCATCGCATGATGAGGGAATGCCCTTTCTATTTTTATAATTCATTGTTTTCATCTTCCTCTTCATCTTCGTCGGTGTCGGTGTATTTACGTTTTTTAATTAGAAACCGGATAAAGCCAATAACTGTCAGGAGCGCTCCCAGGAGAAAAATAAATTCGTAAATGTGCCCGGCCAGATATATAAGCCAGGTGGTCTGTCTATGCTGTTGTCGGATCCAGCGGTCCTCGATTTCTTCCAATGATGCGTCAAGACTGGCGGTGAACGCTGTGTGGATGTCATTTCCGTTCCGCAACAGATTCAGAATTTTAAATATCTTCTCGCGGCCATAGCGGTTTGATATAAAGTCCACAAAGCTCCGGCTTTCTTCATAAGCCAGTATAAGGCCCTTGCTATCCCGGGGGAAGCCGTGCTTCAGATCATTTAATGAAATATATTTTCCTGTCAGGATGGCTTCTTCGAAAAGTGATCTCTGCGGGCCCACCAGCAGTTCGGCCACGCCTTCGCTGATCCATTGGGCCACCCCTTCGTCGAACCATCGCGGCAGATGAGGACGACTGATGTGATAGTGAAGTATCAGATGGACCAATTCGTGTTTCAGTATCAGATCCAGTCGGTGCGGACGGATATGCAGCCTGGAGCAGTCAATAACGATAAGGTTTTCTTCGGGCACGGCAAAAGCGACGACAAGGGGATTTTCTGAGAACGTGCGAATATGATCTTTATCCTGGATCAGCAACACCGTCGGCCTGAATGGCATTTCCCAGTTAAAAATTTTTTCCAGATTCGTTTTGATGCGTGGATAATCATCGACAATCTCTTCGGCAATTCCCTTCAGCGGGGGCTCGAACCGAACAGTCAATTCATGGCCCTGAAGAAACTCTAATTGAATCGCCAGAAGGGGTTTGGAAAATAAGATAATGAAAATGATGGTTATTAAGATTCGACTTGCTTTCAAGCATCCGCCTTTAGTGTTATGCCCCATAAATATAATCAAAAAATAGTACAGGATATCTAAATACAGTTGCGTCCATGATTGAGAAAATTCCAAGCACCAATTAACAAATAACAAACAATATCCAAATTCAAATTTACAATGATTCAAGCAAGTTTGGAATTTAAGTCATTGTATCTTGAGATTTCTTTGGAATTTGAGTTTTGTTATTTGGATTTTAATTGGCCCTTTCCTGGAATAGGAAAATCAATTAAACCAATCCGAGTTTTGTATAATACATAAAGATAACAACACTATCGTATTCAATATCTATTTCAATAAAAACAGGCTGAGATCCGGCAGGTAGGTGATTAAAACCAGCGCCAGAAGCAACAGCAGCAGATAGGGAATCGACGCCCGGTACAACAAGGTGACCGGTTTATTGAATGTTAGGCTGGCAATAAAGAGGTTGATTCCCACCGGCGGTGTTGAATATCCAATTTCAAGGTTTACCAGGAAGATAACGCACAGATGAATCGGATCAACGCCGTATTGCATCGCAATGGGAACAATGATCGGCACAATAATGACGATAGCTGAAAATATGTCCATGATACAGCCGACCGCCAGCAAAAACAGGTTCAGTCCAGCCAGAAACAGGTATTTGTTTCCGGTAAGACCGGTTAAATATTCCAGGATACGATTGGGGATCTGCTCATCCACCAGATAGCCGGTAAATCCGAGCGCAAATCCTAAAATGACAATGATCGCACCGGAAAGCATGGCACTCTCAATCATGATTGCCGGCAGCTTCCGAAAAAAGTGCACTTCTTTAAGAACAAAACATTCAACGATGATCACATACACCAGTATCACTGCAGAAACTTCCGATATTGTCACATATCCGCCATAAACGCCGGCCACAAGAATAATAATAATCGGCCAGTCCCAGAGGCCTTCTTTAAAAGTGGTTTTTATGCGCTGTAATGAAAGCCTCCTGACGGGGCGCTCTTCTTCTGCACGGTTACCGGTAATTAAATGATAGAAAAAAGCATACAGGGATAAAATAACAACAAGCAAGATTCCGGGTATCAGAGAAGCTGTGAATATATCAGGGATGCTGATTTGAGATATAACCCCATAAAGAATGATCGCCAGGCTCGGTGGAAACAACAGGCCCAGACTGCCGGAGGTGGTCAGCAAGCCCAGACTGAACTTGTCCTGATATCCCTGCCGGCGTAGTATCGGATATAGGATGCTCCCCATGGCAACGATGGTCACCCCGCTGGCGCCGGTCAACGCAGTAAAAAAGGCACAGGAACCGAGAGCGGCGATGGCGAGTCCGCCGGGCAGCCATCCCACCACCGCCTGGGTAAAATTCATAATGCGTCCGGGCGCTCCCGTCTCGGTTAGAAGGCATCCGGTGAGCGTAAAAAGCGGCAGGGCTACCAGCACCGGCATGGAAGCCAGACGGTTTATTTCTATTAAAATCAGCTGCAACGACAGCCAGTCCTGACCGGCGGTGTATAAAAGCAGAATTGACAGTCCGGCAATCACCGTAAAAAGCGGCGTTTCCAGCAGGGCAAAACCAATAATTACCAGTGCAAGTAGGGTTGTCACATTCATCGCGTGTTTTCTATGTCAGAATTCGTAGTATCCTCTTGATTTGACATACCAACCCGGGATTCATCGCCGGCACTTTTAGATAGAGCGGTCTGGACAGCGTACCTAAAAAATGACAGGGCGAAGAACACCGGGAAAATAACGGATGTCCACCCGCCGTGACCGAAAATTTCAATCTCGTTTTTCACAAAATCAAACGACGCCACAAACAGGACCCCCATAACCGCCATGCCGAAAATGCCGCTCATGATTTGGGCCAGGTAGCGTTTGCGCCGTCCCAGGTGACGCAGCACCAGTTCCAGTTTGATGTGGCGCCCGTTTTTCAACGCCAAGGTGGTACCGAACAGGGTCAGCCAGAGGACAAAACCGGGAGTTATTTCAAGAATTTCTTGAAAAGAGATATTAAAAATGTTTCTTGTGATGATATTGAAAACGATAAGAAAAATGAGGGTTGAGAAAAGGAACACCACCAGCGCTTTTTCTGCAGTTGCCAGCGCGTCGTTTAATTTAAAAATAAAGCGCATAGAAAGGGGTTCAAGGTGTAAGGTTTTGAGTTCAAAGTTCAGGGTTGATTGGGTTACTTGGGTTCATTGAGTTTATTGGGTTGCGGGACTTCGGCGAGCTCAGCCGATTCGTTGCGAGTTACGAGTTGCGCGTTGCGAGTTCTTCTTAACCGGCAAACCCGTAAACAGGCCGATGGGCGAACCTACACAACTGATTTAACCGTTTTTCATTTTAGGCATTGTCTACCACCTACTTCCGACTTTGAAGCTTGGACCCTAATTTTAGGTATAAATTAATATCGGCTTTCACTGGTTTTCCGGTATTCTTTCAGGATTTCCTGTACCCTTTGAAAAAGCTCACTGGAATATAACTTTCCTGTATTGGTTGTGTATATTTTTTGGGCGCTTTCCAGGAACAATTGTTTCTGATTGTCGGTGGGGGTTTCAAATTCAATTCCGGAGGCCTTGAGCACCTCCAGGGCCTCGGCATTTTCTTTGCGAGCGAGTTGAACCAGCGTATCACAGAATTTAGCGGAAGCCTGTCGCAGAATCAGTTTGTGCCCGTCCGGCAACCGGTTGAAAATTCCTTTCTGGATGATAAAGGCACCGGTTGAGTTGACCATGGGATAATCGAGGACGTAACGAACCTTTGAATACCACTGAAATGCGATGGCCGCCAGTGGCGGTGAGTAGAAGGCGTTGATCATGCCGGTTTCCAACCCCGTATTGACGTCGGTCAAATGCAATGGAACCGTTTTTATCCCGAACGCTTCCATGCTGGTTTTTGCCACCGGATCACCTCTCCAGACCCACATTTTAAGCGGCTGAAACCCCTGCGGTCCGGTCATTTTCACCTTAGAAAAAAAATAAACAAACCCGGCTTCGGCAAAACCGAGCAGGACAAACCCTTTTTTTTCAAAGTTCGCCGCAAATTCGTCCTGCAGTTTTTGTTTTATCAGATCAACTTCGGCATAGTTCCTGTATAACAGCGGGGCTTCAAGGATTCGAATCTCCGGCAGTAGAATACCTAAACCGACCCCTGAAAAACCGGCCGCATGAATTCGATTGGCCCGCATCTTGCGCAGCACATCCGTTTCGTCGCCGCTGATGCCGCCGGCATAGACCTTGAAAACAACCTCACCGCTGGTCTGCTTTTTCACCTCGTCGGCCAGCTTATGCAGCAAGTTGGTCCAGGCGCTCCCCTCGGGTGTGATAAGCGACACTTTGATGATCGTGGCAGCCAAACCACTGCCCCCATTGCCGACAATCAGGGCAAATGCAAAAACTGTCAAAAAAAAAGTCCGGCAGCCGCCCGAATTTGTAACGTTCAGGACTCGCTTCACTTTAATTTTCCTCTGCCAACCCGAAGAATTGATCAATGCGGTTGAGGTATAGTTTTGCCCGGTTAACGGCCACCTGATTGAACATCAGATACG
The DNA here is from genome assembly GCA_030670715.1 of Deltaproteobacteria bacterium. GTDB lineage: Bacteria > Desulfobacterota > Desulfobacteria > Desulfobacterales > SG8-13 > DAOVBC01. The sequence continues at coordinate 12,352 of DAOVBC010000022.1, forward strand.
TCTTGTCATCAACTGACGCATTCACAATGCCGGTCAGAACCCGAACAAATTGCCGTCGATCCTGTTTCTGATACAGGTAATAGCGTGCATAATACAGGTCTGAAAGAAAAAATTGATTTCCATTCAACGCCTTGAGTTTCTGATAATGCGCCAGGGCCAGGTTTAAATTGCCGCCCATCATCGGAGACCGCGCCGCATAAAAGGCCAGCAGCACCAGGTGAGCGCTGCCGTGAAAATAGGTTGGGTCCAGGGCCAGTACCCGTTTCATCGCCATTTCCACCAGATACGCCCTGGCAATCACCTTTACAGAATCGCGGCTGAGATCCACATAGGCGCCGAGATTAAAGCCATAACAAAACAGTGCGGGAACGTCCCTTGTCCCGAGAGATTGAACAAAAGGGCCGGCAGTAGATACTCTGTGCAGATTTTCCCGGGCCCCGGGATGGCGGACCTCGAGCGCCCGCAAAGCATAGTCGGTTCCTTTTTGATAATAGCGGGTGGCCGTCTGCTTTAAAACGGCATATTCTCCGGTGCCGTCTGCCGATCTGTTTACGGTCGAGGCTGCCGCTTCGATCTTCTCTTCAAGAAATGCAAACGCATAGCTTGCATACATCCTTGATAGAAGGACCAGCAACTTCTCGTTTCCGGGATCATTTGCAAGAAAGGTTTCCAGCAGCTTTATGTTGGCCGGAAAAGCTTTTTCAAGCATTTCAAAATCATCGTCCTGTTCGAACGCGATGATACCTGTCTCCATCACTTCGGTAACAGAATTAATCATTAACGTACGCGTTGAACAGCCGGCTAACAAAACGAGCAGTAAAATAACGATCCATATTTTGATTCTATGCCTCATCGCCTTTTTCTGCAGGTTGATTTACGGCGGGGGGTTGTTGCTGAGCCGGACCCGGCTCTTTATTCACGGATTTAATCATATGGGAGCGTCCCTCAAAGGAGGAGCCTTCCTTCAGATCGATCGATCTTGCCGAAATATCGCCTATCATTCTGCCGGTCGACAGGATTTCGAGGTGCTCGCGAGCGATCACGTTGCCCT
>DAOVBC010000099.1 GCA_030670715.1 Deltaproteobacteria bacterium
GATGGCGGCGCCACCCTGGGTGATGCCATGCAGCAGATGGTGGACAATGAAATCGGTTCAGTAGTGGTCACCCGGGAAGAAGAAATCGCCGGCATATTGACCGAGCGGGATGTCCTGAAATATTTTTGCAAAGACCCGCAAGCCGCCGCTAAACAGGTCGGTGATGTCATGAGTCATCCGCCGGTTACCATCGATGAAATGGCAACCATAGGTCAGGCGGCGGATTTGATGGCGGAGAAGAAAATCAGGCGACTTCTGGTTACCGCGACCGGTATTGTTTGCGGCATTGTCACAGAAAGAGATCTGATGAGAGCGACCCTGGACGTTTTCAACAAGCTGTCGGATGCCTGGGTTTGAGGAAAAAAAGGCAGGGTCAAAATTGAACCCTGCCTTTTGGTTCGGTTGAGTCATCACCCGGCACAGGTGTGAAGTCGTCCGAACCTGCTTGTATTCTGTATGCACTAGCTACATGGATAGTGCATACAGTGAAACGGGTCGGCTGTATTGCAACCCGTTCGTCAAGATTTACCGGTAGTGTGCGTGCGAATGAAGCGACCGATCTGATATTTCTGTTCCGGTGTCAGATTCACAAATTTAAGACCGGTCTGTCGCAATTTCAAGGGGCTGACGGAAAAACCGCCTTTCACTTCAAAATCTGAAATTGTTTCAATCGGCACATTATCCAGATACAGCCCGTAACCGGCTATAATTATTTTTAATTCACCCTGATCTCTCGATCCGTTATCGTTATTGACGTAGCGAAACGAAAGGCCCTTCATACTGATGTCTTTAATTTGTCCGAGTTTGTCCTTATTGGCAACAAGGACGGCGAAGATCCCCTCTTTTACGCAATATCTTCGCGAATGCCGGCGATCCGGCAACCCTCTTCTGTCCCCGGCGCTTAACCGTTTCCTTATTCGGCGATCTTGAGGCAATCTTCTATCCGACATAAAATGTTTCCTATAAACCCGGTATCAACCGAACAGGGGGTGCGGGCCCTGTTCGGTTGATATGAATCATTTTTAAATTAATGCCGTTCCTGTCAACAATAACCCGATAACCTCCTGCAAAAATCATGCATATTCATGTATTTCAATCAATTAATACGCTGAACGATTTTAATGGTTGCATTCTATATATCGGGTCCACCGGCAGTTTTGGGTTGGGGGTTGCGTTTTACGTGTTTGCTTATGCTTTAAGTGGTAGGCGGATATCCGCCATAAACGCCCTGTTTATAAGGCGATGCGAGCGATTACCGTACTGCCTAACCAACACAATTTTTACCCGCCCCTTCGTTTTTGATTCTTTCGCCCTGTCTTATACTGAAGCGAAAAATATGATACGTTAGCTATCCGAGTGTGAATCCATTCGGGCGCTAATAAAACATAGACCCCTGAATGTTCCCTAAATGTTATATATTTTATTTCACACTGTGTATTTTGTGAAATAATACTAATTACTTAAGAAACTGTTTTCAAAATTGCTATTATCCTGTACACATATCAGGGGCTGTTGGCAAGCAAATAGAATTTATCAAATTATTACAAGGTGAAGTGATGATCAAAATCAACGAGAACTATTTGAAATTGCAGGCATCTTATCTGTTTTCCGATATCGCCAAAAGAGTCTCGGCATACCAGGAGGCCCATCCCGACCGGGAAATTATCAAGCTCGGCATCGGCGACGTCACCCGGGCGCTGCCGCGGGCATGCATTGATGCCTTCCACCAGGGTGTGGATGAAATGGCCGATGATGCTACCTTTCATGGATATGGTCCGGAGCAGGGGTATTTGTTTTTGCGAGAGAAAATTGCCAAACACGATTTTCAGGACAGAGGCGCAGACATTTCAGCGGATGAAATTTTCGTCAGTGACGGTGCCAAATGTGATACGGGCAACATTCAGGAAATCTTTGCCACGGATGTCACCATCGCCATTCCGGACCCGGTCTACCCGGTTTACCTGGATACCAACGTCATGGCCGGACGCACCGGTTTGTATAACAACGGGCGGTATGACGGAATTGTTTATCTGGAAGGGAGCCGGGAGAACGGATTTATTCCGGAGCTGCCGGATAAAAAGGTCGATTTGATCTATCTTTGCTTTCCGAACAATCCCACCGGAGCTACGATCTCAAAATCCGGGCTGAAAGCCTGGGTCGGCTATGCCCGGGACAATAAAGCACTGATTCTATATGATGCCGCATATGAGGCCTTTATTAGAGACAATACCCTGCCGAAATCCATATATGAAGTGGAAGGGGCCCGGGAGGTGGCGATCGAGTTCAGGAGCTTTTCGAAAACTGCCGGCTTTACCGGAACGAGATGTGCGTACACGGTGGTTCCGAAAAACTGTACGGCTTACAGCACAAGCGGTGAGCGGCATTCTGTGCATGCCCTCTGGAATAGACGTCACACAACCAAATTTAACAGTGTTTCCTATCCGGTTCAGAAAGCGGCTGAAGCGGTGTACAGCGATGACGGCCACCGTCAGATCCGGGAACTGTCCGACTATTATCTAAAAAACGCGGCGCTCATCCGCCAGGAAATGGAAGCCCTCGGGTATGCATGCATCGGCGGGGAAAATTCGCCCTATATCTGGGTGGACGGTCAAACCGATTCCTGGAAGTTTTTTGATCTGCTGCTCGAAAAGGCAGGCGTTGTGTGCACGCCGGGTGCCGGTTTCGGAAGGTGCGGCGAGGGGTACATCCGTATCAGTGCCTTCAACAGCTATGAAAATGTTCAAAAAGCCATGGCTCGAATATCAGAAGCACTTGAAGGAAAATAAATGACTCCGGCGCGAAGAGATAAGCTCAAGACGCTTGCCGGGCTGATGAAGAAGCAAAACAGGTCATCGCTACCTGTAACCGGGCCGCTACTGGATTGTATCGACCTGGTGGTTACACCTGATGAGACCGAATTTCTCATCCGCCTGGGAACAGACGGTCCTGTCACTTACGAAGAAGCGCTGGGCCTGATAGCCAAGTCGGCAGAGGAATTCCGCAGATTTTTCGATACACTTTTAAAAAAGGGCCTGATTTGGCCCCGGCACTTTGATCCCGATGAAAACCGGTTTGTTCTGGCCCCGATCGTGGTCGGCTGGTTTGAGCTTCAACTGTGCGGCGGTCGGGAGACTGCAAGAGAGAAAGCCTTTGCCCGGCACCTGGAACACCTCTTTCAATCCTGGAAAAGATATAATTTTTTCCCCCTCCGAAACTTGCAAAACTACTATTTCCTTAATAAGGTTACGCCGAATCAGAGCATTGCCGCCGTCGCGTCCCACACCCGGTCAGGCACTGCCCGTAAAATTGAGGTTAAAAAGACAGTAACACTGCCGCTGGATCGGATTTATACGGCCCGCTCCGTCAGGAATCTTATTGAACAGCACAGCGGTAAGGGGGACATTGCATTGATGCATTGTTTTTGCCGGCAGTGGCGCAAGATGGTCGATGATCCCTGTCGATTTGAATTACCGGCTGAATCCTGCATTACCATCGGTCCCGTGACTCATTACATCGTCCGTTACGGCTTCGGTCGCTTTATTTCAAAAGAAGAGGCCCTTGCCGTTATAAATGAAGCCCGAAAAGCCGGTGCTGTGCAAACGGTGTTTTATGAAAAAGATGAAATGCGCCGGCCGGAAATCGGTATCTGTAACTGCTGTCCGGACTGTTGCGGCCTTCTGGGATCTTACAACAGGGGGACTATACCGCTGCTGTTTAAAAGCGACTATGTGGCTCGGGTCACCAACAGTGAGGCCTGCGTGGGGTGCGGGCAGTGTGAGGCCTTTTGCCCCGTCAATGCTATTTCCCTGGGGGATGACAGGGCAATCTTTAACGGGATAAAATGTATCGGCTGCGGCCAGTGTGCTGACCGCTGTCCGGAGGAAATCATCAGGATGCAGCTTGATGAACGCGTTGTGAGACTGCCTTTGCTGAGAAAATCAGAGCAGCGTTTTCAACAAAAGACCTGCAATTAAATCGGTATCAGATAATTTACTTCTGGAGGCGGAACCATTTTTCATTGGCAAGCACCACCGAGGTTTCAACCTGGCGCTCGGGGATGGTCCAGTAAGTCCGCAGCAGGCGATCTTTTTCTTCCGGCGTAACCATCTGATAACCATGCTTTTGGTAGAAACCGATGGCCCAGGTTGCATCGGCCCAGGTGCCGATTAAAATCGGTTTAGAGGTTAACTGCTCAAGGTACGCAAGCATCTTACTTCCGATGCCTTGCTTATGCCGCTGAGTCCGCACGTACGCATGTCGGATTAATGTGACATCCTGTTTATCCTGGATTCCCATCACACCGATCAATTCTCCTTTTTCACGGTAACCGAAGAATGCGATACCATCGTCAATATCATGCTGCAGTTCTTCGCGCGGCATATACGGATCCTTCCAGCGGTCTTCCGGAATAATCCTACGATAAGCCTCAGCGGCATCGTTAATGATGGAAAAAATGGCTTCAAAATCCCCGACTCCGCAGCGTGAAATCATTGAATCGTTCTTTCTTGCGCATTTTTATCGGTAGTGTATTGCCAGCCAAACGGTATCATGATCGGCGTCGGTCCATTCGACGCGATGTTTTACATGGGCGGGTATGTGTATGTAGTCTCCGGGTTTCATTTCAATGAGGTCGTTTTCGCCATTAAAAACCAATCTGGCTCGTCCCTTGAGCAAAAGAACAAATTCGTCCATTTCCTGGTCATACCAGAACCCGGGCCGAGATGCTTGCCCGCGCGATAAAATGCGCTCGATCCTGATATTTTCGGCCTCGGCCATTACCTCCACCAGCTCGTCAGCCAAGTCCTCAGGGATATTTTTAAAGATGTTTGCAGGCCTTATGGGGGTTGTCACTTCATCATCCATCTCATTAAAAGCGGTTTCAGGATTACTTCTATTCAATAAGCAACCCTATTGCTACCAGCACCGGTGTTGCAATATTAATAATAACATTCATTCCCATAAAAGGAATGAGCTTTTTTATATTATCGGCATGTCGAAAAGCACCGATACCGGCAGGAACAGCAAGGAAAATGGTGAACATTCCGACCATGCTCATCTTCGGCAAGCTGTGAAAAAAGACACCAAAATAAAGTGAAAGGTATGCACACAGAAGTAATATCGAGAAGAGAATGCTGCTGCTGCGGGTGCCGATCACTATCGGAAAATGCTTTCGCCCGATGCTTTTATCCGCTTCCACATCGGGAAACTGGTTCAAGAGAAGCAGACCGTTCACCAGAAAAAAGGGTATAAGCGAGGCTGCAAAGGCGGTCCAGGAATACTCCCCCGTGAGGACAAAATGGGTTCCCATAACCATCATGGGCCCGAATCCTAATCCCGGAGCGATTAAACACAGATACGGGTTATAAGCCAATAAAGGCGTGTAAGCAAACACAAGAGTCAGGCCAAGGAGACCTATCGGCAGCAAAGCCAGACCTCGCACATATAAAAAAAACAGACCAATCAGGGCGGCACAGGCGAACGCTGCCACGGCTGTGAGCAGGGCATTATGCGCCTTCCCCGGATTTTCCGGCAACGTACCGCTGCCACCGCTAAAAGGCGTTCGTTCTGTTTTAAAATCCAAACCGCTTTTAAAATCAAAGTATTCGTTAAAGGCATTTACACTGATGTGGGTTGATACAGCGCCGATCAGGGCAAGGATAAAATAGAGGACATTGACATAACCGGATGTCCAGACGGCGGTTCCAAGCCCCAGCATGACACAGGAGGGCGTCAGAATTAAAAAAGGCAATCGCATTGGTCCCCATATGCTTTTAGGCAGGATCATGATTTCCTCCGCGCTGTTTTTGATAAAAATTAAAAAGTGTGAAACCCGTTTCTTCATCGTGTTCTCTGAGCATTTGAATATCCGGATTTTCCTGTGTCATAATTTCAACCGTGGCCAGGGTCGGGTTACCGTTTTCCACAAAGTGCCCGCCAAACACCTTCATATCCGGCCCGCTCATTAAGCCGTGCAGGTGAATGCTGAGCTTGCCATCATTCGCCTGCCCGATCATACCCTGGCCAGACAACAGTTCCAGCGGTCCTTCAACCCGGACCGGCTCAACGTATTTTACACCCAGCCGGGTGTTTTTATCGGGGATGACATATCCAATTTCGGCATGCACCAGGCTTCCAATGACAGTGATAATTGTGCCCCGGTCAATTCGATTTTCCTGACAGATCTTTTCTATCCCCTTAATCAGATCCGTACCGGGAAGAAGTCTGCCGATGACTGATTTACCTTTTTTCGATTGAACGGATTGGGTTCTTACGTTGTCCATATACGTTCCTCCATACGGGGAGCTTTCTTACGCTTACATTTTGGCTTACTCCCTGCGTATAAGTTTCTGCAGTATCCTTAGCACCGATAAGGCCTGTATATCAAGGAGGGGATTAAATATTTGAGGAGTCGGGGAGTTGATTTGAATTGAGAGCTCCATGAATTATCAGCGCATCCCCGGGCAAACTCATGCATAAGGGTTCGTAAAGAAAGAACAGAGGATGGGGCATTAAATCAATAAGTTAAGCGCATATTGAGTATTTTAGCATTCATGAAATATCTCAACGATTCGCTGTTCTTTCTTAACGAACCCTAAACCATTCAAACAGTGCCCGACGATGCGCTGATAACTCATTCCGCTCTAATAGAGGTTTAGCGATAGAAACACCCCGACCCCCGAAATATTTTTCTTGATAAAAAGATCGGCTGTTATCTGTATAAAGGAGTCTGACCTGAAATATCCAGGTTCCGAGCGGTAATCTATACCTTCCGGTGAACATTCAGGTTAAAACCGGTTAACCAGTATATTATTGACATCATAGCGGTGCTTCAATAATGTTTAATAAAATGGGGCATAGCCAGCCATGCTGATTACACAAAAAAATCAATATGCAATCAGGGCCGTTTTTGAACTGGCAAAACGTCAAAATCAAGGTCCTATTAAGATTGCTGAAATAGCCGATGCTCAGAAAATTCCTGTTCGCTTTCTCGAAGTTATTCTGGTTCAGCTCAAGCGCAGCGGTATCGTGGAATCCAAAAGGGGTTTCTATGGGGGATATACCTTGAAGAAATCCCCGGACAAAATATCGGTCGGTGATGTTTTACGCTATATGGAAAAAGATGATTCGCTGCATTGTGTTTCCTGTATTGCCAAAGACAATTGCTCATTAAAAGGCGATTGTGCATTCCTGCCGATGTGGACCAAGGCGCAGAAGGCGATGCTGGATGTTTTTAATCAGACGACGATACAGAACCTGCTGGATGACGAGATTCGGTGAAACCACTTTCACCTGATTTTTCAGTGCTTCTTCCGCGATCGAGAATGTTTTTTTGTTGGTGAAGTTCCGCGCGCTGCAATCCTGTTTTGTAACAACAAGAGATCCCCCGGGTTTTATATGAAAACCTTACCACCGGAAACAGTTTACAGGCTGTTGGGAACGCGCAGCATTCCCGGGACCGATGTAGAATTGCAGAAGCTGTTTTTGCGAATCAGTGAGCTTGCGGAAATGAACGGAGAGGATTGGATCGTTCAAAACAGGGAGCGGCTTCTGCGTGAGTGGGAATTTGCCGTTCAGAGCGGCCTTTTGTTTTCTTAAAGACGATTTTTGCACTTTTTGTGGCAATTATTTCCTTAAAATCTTGCGTCACGTTTTCGCCGACGCTTTTCTCTTTCTAAGCGCTGAATTATTTTCTCCAGTTCATCATAAGTTGGCTTGGCATCCATTTTTCTTGATCTCCATCTGCATATTTCCAACAATATTGACGTATTATATAAAATTAAACACTGT
>DAOVBC010000132.1 GCA_030670715.1 Deltaproteobacteria bacterium
GGAAAATATGCGCCGCGATCCAGGAACCGGTACCGGGAGTTAAGAACTCCGTTTCCAAACCGCTGCGGGTCTGGGCCGCGGCCAGGCTGCCCTCGAAAACCATATCACAGACCACCAGACCGGTGATCAGACACAGTACAAATATAGCCTCCAGGGTGTGCTCTTTTCCGTAGCGGGGCGGCACGGCATAGCGCTCCGGCTTAAATATACCCCGGCGGATCATCAAAATGATCACTGCCACCAGGACGTAGCTGGTGGCGATATCCTTTATCACCCCGTAGGCAAATCCAAGCCCGCCGCCAAAGCCCGGCAGCACGAATCCGTCGAAGATACCGATAAATATCAGGGTCAGGGAACGGATGGATAAAATTAAAAAACCGGAAAAAAGCAGGATATGCATAATGCCTGGAAACAGATAGCGCGGGTGGCGAAACTGTCCGAGCCAGTATTTAATAACACCCGAAATGCGCTCTAAAACACGATTGAACCTCGGATCGGATGCGGCGTTGCGCAGCGGCAGGATCCGACGTAAAATGATGTATGTGAAGATACCGATGCCCAGCAGCGGGATGATGATAAATATTCCCTTTGCGGGCAAACCCCAAAAAATCGCTTTCGCCGGTGAGACCAGAGCCGATTCCATTATTACGTCTGTTACCCCCTTCTGCTCAAATTGATACTCAATAAGAAAATAAATGAATACTCATTCAGTATTACAGGGAGCTCCTGTCAGTGTCAAGTAAAAAAGACCTTTCGGTTTCTCCAAGATTTTTTATTACTTTATTGAAAAATATTTAATTTCATTATAAGAAAATTCGATGGAAGAAATTCCAGCTCTTTGGCATACACAAAAAGGACATTAAACTGGGTCTTCCTAACCCGGACAAGCCGGAAAGTGCCTAAAATGCACTAAAATGCCTAAAATTCTGGCGTCGCTTCGCTCCGTCTTTATTATAAACGCCTGGTATTTTCAGCATGAAAAACCTGAAATCAGCAAAAAATACAATCGCATACTTTGCTTTTTTCTTTTAATAAAATCGATAGAATGCCTTAATTTTAGGCACCCTGGCCCAGACCGAGCACCAGTACTAAATGCTTAATAAGCCAGTTTTGGAATCATGCATAAACTATAACAATATATGAACCGGTCGCACCAGGGCGGGCTTTAGGCATTTTGCAATTTTAGGCATTTCTTTGAGAAACTTGATTATTACACAAAAAAATCTTGCCATAAAAACAAAAAAATAATTTCTAAGATACTAAAGATATATTTTATTTTCGTGTTTTCGATTTTTTCATGAAATATTTAGGCTAACAGTGTTGTCTGTGTTTAACCAACGAAAAAGGAGGTTACCGTGACGAATGAAAGCACATACCAGAAAAAGCAATGGCTGTCGGGCTATGAACAGGGCGTCCCGGAAAATGTTAAATACGAAGAAATATGTGTGCCGGAATTCCTGGAAAGGTCCGCCGACCGGTTTCCGGACAAAATGGCGCTCAATTTTCAAGGTTACAGCATTACTTACCGCCAGCTGAAGGATATGGCAGACCGCTTTGCCACCGCCCTTACCGAATTCGGTATTCAAAAAGGAGACAGCGTGGCCATCCTCCTGCCGAACCTGATCCCCTGTGTTGCGGCTTACTACGCCATCTTGAAAATCGGCGGCATTGCGGTGATGAACAACCCGCTTTACTCGGACCGGGAACTCGATCACCAGTTTAATGATTCGGGCTCCAAAATACTCGTCACTCTCGACCTGCTCGGAAACCGCATGATCGACCTGAGACCCAAAACCGGGATAAAACAGATCATTTACACCTCCATCGGAGATTACCTGCCCTTTCCCAAAAACCTGCTGTTTCCCTTAGTGGCAAAAAAGAAAAAACTGGCGGCGGACGTCAAGCCGGCCGATGAAGTATACCGGTGGAAGGATGTGATTGCCGGCCATTCGCCGAATCCACCTGAGGTTGAACTGTCATTTGAGCAGGCAGCACAGTATCAGTACACCGGCGGCACCACCGGTGTCTCGAAAGGGGTGATCCTGACCCATGCCAACCTGAGCAAAAATGTTCAACAGGTCGGCAGCTGGTTTCCGACCTTCAAAAAAGGTGAGGAAATCATGCTCGGTGCGCTCCCGTTCTTTCATGTGTTTGGTCTCACCACGGCCATGAACTTTGCCATTTTTATGGGATGGGGGGATATCCTCGTTCCTAAACCACAACCGGAACCACTGCTGGAAGCCATCGGAAAATTCAAGCCGACCTTTGCGCCGCTCGTACCCACCATGTATATCGGCATGCTGAACCATCCGAATATCGACAAAACGCCGATGACATCTCTCAAGGGATGTTTTTCAGGCAGTGCACCGCTGCCTGTGGAGGTGATAAAGGATTTTGAAGACCGAACCGGTTCCGTGATAGTGGAAGGTTTCGGCCTGACGGAAAGTTCACCGGTAACTCACATCAACCCCTTTGCCGGAGGAAAGCGGAAAGTCGGCAGCATCGGCGTGCCGATACCGGATACGCATTGCCGGATCGTCGACTTAGACGACGGCAAAACCGACCTGCCGGTGAACGAAATCGGTGAACTGATTGTTAAAGGCCCTCAAGTTATGCGGGGGTACTGGAACAGGCCGGAAGCCACCGCAGAAACAATTGTCGACGGCTGGCTCTACACCGGTGATATTGCCAAAATGGATGAAGAGGGATATTTTTATATTGTCGACCGCATAAAAGATATGATTATTTCCGGCGGTTTTAATGTATATCCGCGCGATATCGAAGAGGTACTTTTTGAACACCCCAAGGTCCTTGAGGCATCAGCCATCGGCATACCGCATCCTACTCGGGGAGAAGCCATAAAAGTCTTTATCGTGCTAAAAGAAGGGGAAACATCCGACCTGGACGAAATGATTGCCTACTGCCAGGAGAAACTTGCGAAATACAAATGGCCGACGGAGATCGAATTCAGAGATGAACTGCCCAAAACCAACGTGGGAAAAATTCTGAAAAAAGATCTGCGGGCCGAGGAGATGCAGAAACGGGGAGAGGGATAAGAGATTGTTGCGGGTTGCGGGTTGCGGGCTAAGAAATTGAAACGGTGAAGCGGAGAGACGGAGAACCGGGGAAAGAAAAAAGAAGAAAAGGAGAGCGGGAGCATCGACGCGCTGGGTGATACTCCATATTCGATAATTTCAAATTTCAGTTTCTTTCCAACAGGCAAACGGGCTCAACCGGCCAAACCGACACTACTGACTCAACCGGCTCAACTGACAAAACTGACACAACCTTTTTTACTTTAGGCATTTTAGTGCAATTTAGGCATTTTTCACTTTGCGAGCATTTTGAAGAAACCTGTGATGCACCTTAGTGTAATAAAATTGGTGCTGAATCCCGCTTCGCGGGGCAACGCAGTTAGCGGGTATAATATGAGCCCATAAAACAGGTTTTTAGCCCCCAAACGAAGCCTCATCCATCTCAACCGCAGCCCCGTTGGTTTCTAGAATCGCTTCCATTTTGCCGAGGGTAATCGGCAGAATGGAATGGATAAAAAATTCCGCGGACTTCAGCTGTCCCTTATAAAAGGCCACGTCTTTTTTCTTGGCCCCCTTTTCCAACGCCTCCGCCGAGATGGTTGCCCGCCACAGCAACAGCCAGGACAATATCACATCACCGCAAACATCCATGAAGGGATGTGCAAAAGCAAAGGCACTCAGAGCCTGCGGAGACATGGCTGTCTTTCCGATATGCAGGGCGACCTCTCCCAGTCTGTTAACCGCTGCCTCCACCCTGTCGACTTTATCTTTAAACCCTTCAACCGCTTTCGCTTTTGCCAGGGTCTTGTGTATTTCACCCAGAAGATCCATAATCGGCTTGCCCTGGTTGATTCCCAATTTGCGGCCGAGCAGGTCCATGGCCTGGATTCCGTTGGTTCCTTCATATATCATTGTGATGCGGCAGTCGCGCACCAGCTGCTCCAGGGGGTATTCCTTGATGTAACCATAACCGCCGTAGACCTGCAGGCCATGGTTGCAAACCTCAAAGGACCTGTCGGTGACATACCCCTTGGCAATCGGTATCAACAGATCAACTATACCCTGGTACCGGGCCTTTTCCTCGGGGTCATCGGATATTTCTCTTTTGTCGCCACAGATGCCGATATAATACATCAGGCTGCGAATTCCTTCTACATAGGCTTTCATGGTTATCAGCTGTCGGCGTACGTCCGGATGCTGAATGATTGGTACAGACGGGGCGTCTTTATCCATGACCTGCAGCAGGTACTTGCCCTGAATCCGCTCCCGGGCGTAATTTAAGGCATACATATACGCAGAGCTGGCGCAGCAAAAACCCTGAAGGCCGACAAGCAGACGCGCCCCGTTCATCATCAGGAACATGGCCCGCATACCCTTGTTTTTTTCACCCAGAAGCTGGCTCCTGCATCCGCCCTTGCTGCCGAGGGCCACCGAACAGGTGGAATTGCCGTGAATCCCCATCTTTTCCTCAACACCGGTACAGACCACGTCATTAGATTCACCCAGGCTTCCATCATCGTTGACCCATATTTTGGGAACCAGAAACAGCGAAATGCCCTTGGTGCCTTCAGGAGCTCCCTCAATGCGGGCCAGCACCGGGTGAATGATATTTTCTGCCAGGTCATGCTCTCCGCCGGATATAAATATCTTGTTGCCGGTAATCGAATAGGTGCCGTCATCATTTTCCACCGCCGTTGTGGTCAACGCCCCCACGTCAGATCCGGCTTCCGGTTCGGTGAGCATCATGGTACCGCACCATTCACCGGTGTACAGTTTACGCAGAAACAGCTCTTTTTGTTTGTCCGTCCCGAATGCCTCGACCAGTTTTCCGGCACCGTGGGTAAGCCCAGGATACATCATAAAGGCCAGGTTCGCGCCAACAAAATATTCATTGGCCGCCAGAGCGATGACCCGGGGCATCCCCTGACCGCCCCATTCGAGGTCTTCGATCATGGATACCCATTCACCTTCCTTGTAAATCTCGTAAAGTTTTTTGAACTCTTCCGGAACAGTAACTTTTCCTTTCTCAAAGCGCACACCCTCCCGGTCGCCGATCACCTGGGTGGGCAGCATCTCTTTGAGTGCCAGATTGCGAGCCTCGGATATGATAAGATTGACTGTTTTTTTGTTGAAATCAGCAAATTTATCGTCCTTGCTCAAGTCCTCAACATGCAACATTTCATGGAGGACAAAATCAACATCTCTTCGATCTGCTATTAACTGTGCCATGATTGGGTCTCTCCTTGTTAGGGTATTGGTTAGAATTAATCATTCGCTTTGCGCGCCCTGAAGATTTACTGTGACATTCCGGCTTCCGATGCCCCGGATGACAAGATCAACCAGAGGGTCCGCCATGGATACCAGGTCGTAGCTGCCCCCGGAATGCAGCCAGGTATTAATCACTTCATCGACGGCTCCGATAATAAATCGTTTCACCAGACCCAGATAAAGGTCTTTACGTATACATCCCTCATCCTGGCCGTGTTCAACGATTTCCGAAATGATATCGCGATACATTTTGGACATGTCTTTAATTTGCGCTTCGGCCAGGCGGCTTATCTGGTGCGTTTCGGTCTGGTAAACAATCGCCATGTCACGATCACGCTGGAACTCTTCGAGGTGTCGTCCCACTAAATTTTTCAGTTTATCGATGGCGCTGTCGGCGCGGTTGACTTCCTCTCGGAAACGTTCGAAAACTTGCTTGGTCCTGTAACTGAAAATTTGAACCAGAATATCGTCTTTATTGGCGAAATAAAGGTAGATTGTCCCATCAGCAACGCCCGCCTCTTTTGCGATTTGGGAGATGGTGGACTGATAGTAACCGTGCCGGGCAAACACTTTGACGGCAGCCTCGATGATACGGTGGTATTTATCGTTTTTCTCTTTAGAACTGATGGTGTGGCCTCCTGAGTTTTCCAAATTCTGAATGAATGTTCATTCATTTTACAGTCGATTTCAATACTTGTCAAGCCCAAACGCTAAAAAATTATCGGTTTTTTAAAACAATAAATCGCTTTATTTTCTATATGTTATTGATTGGTATCGATAAGGTGAGTAATTTTAAGCAGACAACAAAGGGTAAAAAAGTGAGTAGGTATTCATTTTTAGGCGGGAGTTATTATGGCGGTAGTCAGTTGGCATTACCGCCACCGGGTAAAATCCGACAGTCAACACCCGGCCGGAAAATATCCCGGGGTCGGGAGATCGTAAAGTTTCAGAGCAAAGCAACCCCCGGACTGCACGGTATGCTTTCGTGTATAAGCGGTCTGAGTTTCTGGCGCAGTACGTTATAGGAGTAACAGCGCCTGGCGATTTCATAGTTCTTTTCCACCATTTCCTCACGCCTTTTCGTATCCTCAAGAACTGCTCTGGTTTTGATAACGGCATCCTCCGTCACATAACCTTCAAGCTCGATCGCATCAAATCCCTTGGGCTTGATATCCATTGCGTAAATCGAGTAAGTATTGACAACGATCGGCTTCCGAAAATAGATCGCCTCTAGAAACGCATTACCGAATCCTTCAAAATTAGACGGATAGGTGATCAGGTCGGCGTGAGGATAAATATCCTCAAGGGTGTATATTTTGCGCCCGTCTTTGGT
>DAOVBC010000224.1 GCA_030670715.1 Deltaproteobacteria bacterium
GCTGCGCCTGCCGCGTTTTAAATCGCCGAAACGCTGCAGGATCGGTTTGCCCCCACCGATGAGCGAGGCCAGACTGCCGATCGATTCCCCATAAGCCTGGTTGTCGGTCACCGGTTCGGTGAGCACCACTTTTGACAGGAAAGCAAAATTCGTGTTTTCCGATTTTTCGTGGCGATAGGCATGACCGTTGACGCAGACAAATTTGCTGTAGTTTTCCTGGGTGACGAAGCCACCCTTATTGGTACAGAACGTCCGGGTCTGATCATCGTATTTGGCGGTCTGAATAAAAAAAGTGGGATCGTAGATGATGTCACAAATATCCTGCATTATATCGTTATGGACTTCGACCCGTATACCGACTTCTATGCCGCGCTGTTTCAAACCGATATTGTATTTTTGGGCCAGGCCGCCGATCCAGTTTGCACCCACTCTGCCCGGGGCCAGAATGACATTGTCAGTAAAATAGGTTTTGCGGTTGGTGACGACGCCATTTACCCGCTGATCTTCTACCAGCACATCTTTTACTTCCTCAGAGGTATGAATCACAACCTGCCTGGACTTGATATAATCGCTCATGGCAGTGATATGAACCGGCAAGCATTCGCTGCCCAGATGCTTTTGTTTTATAATGAGCAGATCGATACCGTGCATTTTTGCCAGTTTGCGGATTTTGCGAGCCTCTTGCATATCAGACGGATACACCGGTCCGTCCATGCCGAACCGGTTGAAAATCGTTTCTGTTTCGTCGATCAGCGCCCGGGCCTGCAACCGGGGCATGAACTGGGTTAAATCGGTTTTTCCCAGCTTGTGGATATAGTTCAGTTTGCCGTCGGAGAACAGTCCGGCACCGCCGATACCGGACAGGATATTGCACGGTTTGCAGTCGATGCAATGCCGGGTTTCGCTGATCGGGCACTTGCGTTTCTCGGGACCTTTGCCCTTTTCAATCATCAGTACCCGGCAATCCGAATTTTCGCAAAGATAGTATGCCGCAAAAAGGCCGGCAGGGCCTCCGCCGACGATAATGACATCATACTTTTGCGGATGGGGGGCAGGGTTCATTTTAACTTATCCAGGGTTAAATTCAAACAACACAGCCGCAATTATCTATTTTATAACTGAATCGTATTGTATTCAACCCATTTCTGTTTTTCATGTGGAAAGGAATCGAAGAAAATGGCTGAGAAATCGTTGACCATTCGCATAAAACACGCTAATAATCGATAACAGGTTGTAACAACTAATTATTTCCTCAATATTTCAGATTGAAACCGGATAAAGCCAAGAACGGTGTACACCAAAAATTTGACTCATGTATCTTGCAGCTCAAGGCCTGGCGCTGAAATATCCCAACACCGCGAATTATGTCTTTAAAAACCTCTCTTTCAAATTAGCCGAACCGGGTTTTAATGCCCTGTTCGGGCCTTCAGGCGTAGGAAAAACCTCACTGGCCAAGATTATCACCGGCGAAATCCATACCTTTTCGGGCGACATCAGAAGTAAAGGCATGCAAACCTGCCTTTACTCTTACAACCTTGAACGGCTTCCGGGCTGGTCCAGCGTGGGCAAACACCTGGAAAAAATTACCCCTCCTGCCCGTCGGAGTCGACGGGATGAGCTGATCAGCGTCTTCGGGCTTGAAGAATTAATAGGAAAACGCTTTTCCCGGTTGTCACTCGGCCAGCAGAACCGGGTGAACCTTCTGCGCTACCTCTTGCAGGATTTTCACCTGTTGATTATGGATGAAAGCCTTGCCAATGTCGATGAACTGACCCGGGAGAAGATCATACTGAAAATAAAGGATATGTATCCTGAAGCATACTTTCTGTATATTTCTCATAACGTGGTCGAGGTCTCGAAGCTGTGCAATGAGATTATCGTATTGAGAGGCGGCCTGAAAGAGCCTTCTGCGACCGTCGTCCCGGGGCGCAATTTTATGACCGGCCAGGAAATGGAAAGAGCAGAACTGGAACAAACCATGTTGGAGATTGTGAATGCTTCTTCATAGGCGGATTTACCAGTTTTTTATCATTTATTTACTGGCGGTAGCCTTTTTATTTTTGATTAAATACGGTTTAGACCTGTCGGATTATGTCATTCCCGGTCCGGTCGATGTCTGGCATACGGGCACCCGGGAGTTTAGCCGCTATTTCTCTGATGTCATGAATACGATGATGGTGGCCGTAATCGGCCAGGTCATCTCGATTTTTCTTGCCCTGCTGGTGGGTATCACCGGCCGCCAGGCAACCTGGATCGGGTCATTTACAAAAGCGGCGGCCTACAACGTTCAGGCGTATCCCATCGTCGCTCTGGCGCCGATCATTTTTATTTTGCTGGGAGACGGCATTATCTCCAGGCTTTTGATTGCCGCCATGATATGTTATTTCCCGTTGCTTCTTTCCGTTATCGGCATTATGTCGGAACCGATTTCAGATATCGAACATTTTTACAGAGTAACCGGCCGGATGCGGTGGCAGCTTGAAGTGAAAATCCGTGCTTTCGAGAATATGAACAAATTGACCACTGTCGTTGCAGGCAGTGCAACCCTGGCCATGGCCGGCACGATCGTGGCAGAATTTATCGCTGCCAATGCCGGTATCGGATACAGCATCCGCATCGCTCTTTTTCAGAGCGATCTCGCAAAAATTTTAATCGCCCTGTTTTTGATCGGGATAACCCTGTCCGTTTATCAGGGACTGCTGGAAGTAATCGGTTACCTGATCGAAAAAGGGTGGGCCGCGAAGTAATGAGGTGAAGAAGATGAAAAAAATACAAATGCAGAAAGCTTTCCCGGTTATATTGCTTACAATTATGCTTATTGTGTCGTTCCCGGGCAGCAGGATCGGAACTGCGGAAGCCGCCGAGAAAGTCTCCTATCGCCTGAAATGGCTTTTCAATATGAGTGTGGCGGGAGATATTTATGCCGACGTGCATCAATTTTTCGCTCGGCAGGGATTGAAGGTTACGATCAAAGAGGGCGGACCGGAGAGAGACGCGATCCGGGAGCTTGAACTCGGGCGCGCCCAGTTTGGCGTTGCTTCTGCAGACCAGGTCATCCGGGCAGTTTCCAAAGGGGCGACCGTGGTGGTGATCGCCCAGCTGTTTCAGGTGAACCCGCTTCAGTGGATGTACCGGACGGACAGAATGAAAATTGAACGCCTCGGTGATTTGAAGGGTCATACGCTCGGTGTAACCTTTGGCGGAAATGATGAAGCCATTTTAAAAACCCTGCTTGCCAAGGCCAATCTCACCGAAAATGATGTCACGCTGTTCAGTGTGCGCTATGACTATACCCCTTTCTTTAAGAAAAAGGTAAATTTCTGGCCGGTCTACCGCAATACCCAGGCTGTTTTTCTCGGGCAAAAATTACGCCAGGCCGGCGAAGATTTTGCCTTTTTTAACCCGGCAGACCATGGTGTGCGGTTTGTGGCCAATTCCGTGGTAACATCAAAAACCATGCTGGAGAAGCGCCCCGATACCGTTCGAAAATTTACGGTGGCGCTGCTTCGGGGATGGCAGGCAGCCATGGATCAGGCAAACGCCCAAAAGACAATAAAAACGCTGCAGCAGTATGACAGGGATTCGACCCTTGAGACACTTCAGGAACAGCTGGATATCACACGCCGGCTGATCCATCCGAAGGCGTCAATTCCGGTGGGTGAAATCGATGTCGCGGCCTGGAAGCAAACGGAGAAAATTATGCTGGATCAGAGGCAGATACCCGGTCCGGTGAACGTTGAAAGGTATTTGAAAGCCATTCCTGAGTACTAGTGTATCGTCTATAGTAGTTGTCAGAATAAAGTACCGTTATCCACCGTTGGTCTATCAGTATAGATTCTATATATAGATGCTGGATGCTTGATTCCGGATACCGGATCAATGTATCGCTTCGCTCTTTCTTTTAAAAAAGATCTAAGACTCATGACCGGTTGAGCAACCGGGAGCATAGACCCGATCCGAGATCCAGTTTCGAGTATCCAGTATCTGTCCGTTTGGGTCAATTATCGACAGTCTTGTAAAAAGTCAAAAAATGGCTTTGTAAGAGAGTATTAAGTTTAAGGTTTTAAGTTTTAAGTATTTGTAAATTAAAGCAATCCCTCAACCTAAAGCTTAACACTTAAAACCTGATGCTTGATGAATTCGGCTTTTTACGAATTCATCAAGCATTAGTCTGTGTCTCTGTCACCATAATCGAAATAGGTTTCCGGATTGTTCACTAAAGCATCCAGGCGGTACTGATAATAACCCACCTGCCGGGTCTTGTTTTTTTGGGATCCGAATTGGGCTACCGGAGCCCGTCGAAGCTGTTCAAGCTCCCGCAGCAAACGTTTCTTTTCTCCGGCGATAAATTCCGTGCGCTTTGAATCGTTCTTTGCAAGTTCAATCTGCAGCTGTTTTACGTGGGCTTTTTCCCTCTTTACCCGTTCCCCCTGGGTTAACGGCTCCATGTTCAATCCGCTGTCCGGCGGGGTTTGTGTATCCTGATCCGCACTTTTTTTATCCGGCTTTACCTTTTTTTCTCCGGTCGGTTCGACGCTTTTTCCGGCATCGGTTTCGGCTGCAGGGGCATCAGGTTTTTGTTTCACATTCTCAACGGCGTTCCGGGGGCTTTGCGTCGCTGAGGGGTCGGTTTTAATCTCATCGTCTTTCTTGACCTCATCTGCAGACTCGTCGGGCGCAACATTGCTGTAATGTTTAA